>NZ_JAAFKD010000034.1:35133-66259 GCF_013299165.1 Microcoleus sp. bin38.metabat.b11b12b14.051 | reverse complement strand
TTAACTCTGGAATGTCGATCGACAAATCGTGTAGAATCTGGCTACATCAGCATTCATTCCCACAACCTTTACAGAACAATTGTGCAAGCACCTGTTTTTTCCGAACTCAACCATCCTGTAGTCAAATCCCTGTTCCATCACAGCGATCAGGAATTGTTGACTATGTTTCAAAATCACCCCGATCAGGGTCGCTTCTTTACGGCGATTTTTTGCCGCTACGCTCAAATTGTACACTCCCTGATCCGCCATTCCGTGCGATCGCCCGTACAAGGCGATTATCTGTTCGCCCACACCTGGCAGCACATCTATCACGAGCTCCGAGGCCTCGACTTGCGCCGCGAAACCCAAGACTTGGATAGCGACAATCTCAGTCTCCAAAACTGGCTGATTAATGTCACCGCTGTCTGCATCAATCAAGCCGAATTGCCCCCTGTCGAGTCGATTCACTACTCTTTACAATCAGCCCCGCCTCCTCTGTGGTGTTATGTTAGACAATCCATGGAATTGTTAGCGCCACTGCCGCGTTTAGTAGTGTTGATGGCCCAGACTTTCCGTTGGAGCGAAACTCGAATTGCAGCTTATTTGCAAGCAGAAGGTGAAGCTATTTCCCCCGCTCAAGTCAAGGCTTTGCTACAAAAAGGATATCAAACTTTAGAGTCAAATTTGCCGCCGGATATTCGCGCTATTTATCTGGATGAAAATCTGGATTATCAACAAGCACTTGTTTAGCAGCCGATAATTCCGCTAATATCAATTATTCTTCAGTCCGCGCAGGCGGACTTCGTTTGTGTAGTAGCGGTTTCAACCGCCGAGTCCTTAAAACGCCGACTTTGTTTAATATCAATTATTCTTCAGTCCGCGCAGGCGGACTTCGTTTGTGTAGTAGCGGTTTCAACCGCCGAGTCTAGATTATATTTGACAACAAGCGGTTTCAAACGCACTAATACTCGGAAATAATATCAGAGGTGGAAATGGCAGTTTATCAAGTTCGGCTGGTCAATGAAGATCGATCGCTCGATCGCACGATCGCAGTACCAGACGACCAGTATATCCTAGATATCGCAGAAGATGCCGGCATCCGCTTGCCCAATGGATGCAAGCAAGGAGAGTGTTCTGCTTGCGTTGCTAAACTGCTTAGTGGCAAAATTGACCAAAGCGAACAAAAGTTTTTAAAGCCGTCAGAATTGCAAGCTGGCTACGCTGTTACCTGTGTGGCTTACCCGCTTTCCGATTGCACTTTGTTAACTCATCAAGAAAAAGTTTTATATGAAGCCGCTCTTTATTTTAAGTAATGTCAGCTACAGATTATATAGTGCGATCGTCTCGCTCGCGAACCCTCTCATCCCCTAACAGGTTTGTAGTGAGGACTTTAGTCCGCAAAAAATCAGGACTAAAGTCCTCACTACGAACCTTTGATGAGTTAATGTAAGGGGCGCAGTGCGCCCCTCAGTCAATACCCAAAAATTAGCTAGGGCTTGGGACTGACATTCAGCAATTGCAAAATCCGCTTCAGCGGAATTTCCGCCCAATCCAAGCGGTAATTCAGTTCGTAAGCTAGCTCAGAAACTCCTTTTTCCAAAATGTAAGCATCCAGCAAAACTTGTAGTTCCGGTATGGATTTTGGCAAGAAATTTGCATCGGCCGCTGTTACCAAATAGCTGTTAAGAAAAGTGAGGCTCACCCAGCGGTGCCAAACGTTCGCCCACTGCTGCATCTCCGGAAGATTTTCAGGGCGAATCATCCCGCTTTCTACTTCATTGCGCAGTGCCAAAGTAACAGCATAATTGAAAGATTGCAGCATTCCCGCAACATCTCGTAGGGGCGACCTTTTCATCCGCCGCTCGCTTAATGGTCGATTCCGCTCTCCTCCGAAATCAATAATTACGAAGTCTTTTCCTGTATACAGAACTTGTCCGAAATGAAAGTCTCCGTGACACCGAATTCTGTCGGCCGTGATTCTCAGGTTCAAAATAGACTTGAAACGTTCCATCAACAATTCTTCGCGGTTGAGGAGATTTTGTGCCAATTTTTGGGTTTCTGGCGGTAGTTTGGACAGCCGCTTTTTCAGCAGCAGCAAAATTCTTCCTGCCGTATTTCTCATGTTTTGGTAGATGGAACGCTGGTAAAATGAGGTGAAGTTTTCTGGGGCAAAAGCGGGATTTTCTGTCTCGGAAGCTAAAGCCAGGTGCAGCTCGGCTGTCCGCTGACCTAACAGTTCGGCTGATGCTAAGTAAGAGCCGATGAGTTCCCGAGCTAAGGCTGGAATTTCTAACGATAAATCGGCTACTAGCGAGTTTGACTGCCGCATTTGTGCGGTCAAAGCACTCGGCAAATAATCTTCGGGAGAAGTAGATAAAATTTCGCCGGAATACTTGGCTTCTACTGTCATTACTTGCTCGAAATAGTCGCGCAGTGTGTCTAATGTATAAGACCAAGCGTCCCTGCTATCGGGGATAAGTTTTTGGAGGATTCCGACTGTAATTACTTGTTTTTCTGGGGTGTGATACTCTAAGGCTCCAGCAATTGGAGCGTAGTGTTGAATCGGGTTGCGATCGGTTAAAAAACGTCCTATTTCTAATTCGGGGTTGATTCCTTCCTCGACTTTTCGCAATATTTTTAGCACGAATTGGTCGCCGTAACCTGCGGATGTATTGCTTTGTTCTTTTTTGAACAGGTGAGGTTCGAGATTCGATAAATCTTGGTCTGAGCTGAATATTTGGTCGGCAATTCCTAGCAGTTCACCTGTTTTACCTGGGTAAGTGCGAGCAGTGGCGATCGCCCCCAGCAGCGCGCTCAGCAAGCCTTTGTCCCCAGCAGCATCAAACAGCACTCCGGCTTCGCTGCTTTCGGGGAAGTGCAGGCGCGCGATCGCCCGATCGTCTACATCGCCTTTCATCTCTTCCCAACCCACCGGCAAAACGTAAGTTTCCGGCATACCTTCAGTATAATTCAACAGCAAAAACAGAATGTAAACTGTAGATTCCTCCCCGGCACTATTTTTACATTCAACAGGCACAATCTCACTTATTTCAAATGATTGAATTGTCCTATCTGCGCCGATAAACCAACGACTGCTGCGTAAGTAATTCGGCAAAATAGAGAGCAGCATCTCGCTTAATTGAGTTGTTGCAAAAGCCGTTTTCCAATTACCGATTACTGCCAAACTCGGCAAATCTGTTTTAAAGCCGTGCAGCGAAAATTCCTCTTGTTTAGCAGTAAGAGTAAACCAGTAAAACGTGTGAGGACTCAAGCTTAAAAAGTAAGGCGATTCGCCAACAGGTGGAAACTCAGTGCGACCGAAAATCTCCACCGGCACAGCACCTTTAAACGGAGAAAGGTCTAATTCTGCCGTCTGCACGAAGCGCGACAAATTAGCGACTATGAGGATGTGTTCGTCTTGATAAGTGCGTACAAAAGCTAAAACTTTGCGATTTTCTGGGTACAGAAACTCGCAAGTACCGCGGCCGAAGGCTTGGAAGCGCTGGCGCACAGCAATCAAGCGTTTCATCCACCACCACAGAGAACTCGGATTCGCCCGCTGCGCTTCCACGTTAACCGATTCGTAGTGATATTCTGGGTCAACGATTGGCGGCGCGTACAGCCGCTGCGGGTTAGCGCGACTGAAACCGGCATTGCGATCGCTACTCCACTGCATCGGAGTTCTTACGCCGTTGCGATCGCCCAAATAGATATTATCACCCATCCCAATTTCATCGCCGTAGTAAAGCACCGGCGTACCAGGAAGCGACAGCAACAAAGCATTCATCAACTCAATACGGCGGCGATTATTTCCCATCAGCGGAGCCAAACGGCGGCGGATACCCAAATTAATTCTCGCCTGAGTATCTTGAGCATAAACTCGATACATATAATCTCGGTCTTCATCGCTGACCATTTCCAGCGTCAATTCATCGTGATTCCGTAAAAATAATGCCCACTGACAGTTATTAGGAATCTGTGGAGTTTGCTGGAGAATATCACTAATGGGGAAGCTATCTTCCATGTGCAAAGCCATAAATAAACGCGGCATCAGCGGGAAATGAAAGTTCATGTGACATTCATCCCCACCCGAGTAATATTCAACCGCATCCTCCGGCCACTGATTCGCCTCAGCAAGCAGCATCCGGTTCGGGAACTTTTCATCTACGTGCTTGCGTAAATGTTTGAGAAATACGTGAGTTTCTGGCAGGTTTTCGCAGTTAGTACCTTCGCGCTCGTACAAGTAAGGCACGGCATCCATGCGGAGGCCGTCTACTCCGAGTTCCAACCAGAAATCTACCACATCTAAAATAGCTTGGCGGACGGCGGGATTGTCGTAATTTAAATCTGGTTGGTGCGAATAAAAACGGTGCCAGTAATAAGCTTTAGCTACCGCATCCCAAGCCCAATTAGAAGTCTCGAAATCTTGAAAAATAATCCGAGCATCTTGATATTTTTCCGGCGTATCACTCCATACATAAAAATCTCTTTCATTACTGCCTTTCGGGGCGCGACGCGCTCGTTGAAACCAGGCGTGCTGGTCTGAAGTGTGGTTAACAATCAACTCAATAATGACTCGAATTCCCCGCTTGTGTGCTGCTTTTAAAAGGTCTTTAAAGTCCTCTAACGTGCCGTAAATCGGGTTGACGGTGGTATAGTGAGATGTATCGTAGCCGTCATCTCGGAGTGGCGATGGAAAAAATGGCAGTACCCAAATTGCTGTTACTCCCAAGTTTTGCAGGTAATCTAGTTTTTCTGTGAGTCCCCGAAAGTCGCCGATGCCGTCTGCGTTGCTGTCTGCAAAAGCACGAATTGGCACTTCGTAAATAATGGCGTCTTTGAACCACAATGGATCGTTATTTAACATTGAGTTGGACATAATTTTATGGGGAATTGGTAATTTTGATTTGGTTAATGGCTATTTGGTAATTGGGATTTGTTAGTTCAAATCCAAACTGATAAATCATAACGCATAATTTTGCCGCGATTCGTCTTGCTAGTGGTAGAGTTTTAATCGTAATTTATTAACGCAAAACTTATAATTTCTTAATTAAAAAATTAAACAATTTATTTTGTTATTTCGGATACAGTTCACAATTCGGATCTAAATCGTGCTGCTACATACCGGTGCGCGGTGCACAGTCTAAATACTCTCCCCCTCTCCCACTTCCCTCGGAAGGGCGGTTTTTACTACCTTTGGGACGGTTGCCACGACACTAGACTACCTTGACTCTCTTTGTAAATTTCTGTTACATTTATTTACATAAAGCAATAAAACTTAAGGAAAAAGCAAAAATGACTATTGTAATCTCTCTTTTGATCGTCGGCTGGGCCGCAGCAGCTTTAATTGGCACTCAAGCATATTTCTTGGGCGAACAGTCGAAGCCCATCCATGACAGAAATTGGAACGATGGAGCTTTTGAACAACTGGCTAAATCGGTGACTGGAACAGAAATTGATTACACCGTTCGCGTTCCCGCCTACAGCATGGATGCTTATAGTGGTCGCACCATGTCCAATTCGTAATATCAATTAACAGGCTTGACTATTTTTAATAACAGGCTTTCTGGCCTGTTCCACAAGCAGATTTATTATTTGTGGAACAGGCCGGAGAGCCTGTTCCTAATTTGTGAATAACAGGCTTTCTGGCCTGTTCCACAAGCAGATTAATTTTTGTGGAACAGGCCAGAAAGCCTGTTGCTAATTTGTGAATAACAGGCTTTCTGGCCTGTTCCACCAGCAGATTTATTATTTGTGGAACAGGCCGGAGAGCCTGTTCGACCGATCGCTATTTTTCCCAGCCTAGTTTATAATTGTTCCGGGTCAATTCCCATCTCGCGCAATCTTTCAGCTAGCAAATTAGCCCGCTGTTCGGCTTGTTCTGCGCGCTGTTCCGCTTGTTCGACACGCTGTTCGGCTTGTTCGACACACTGTTCGGCTTGTTCCAATCTCCGAGAAACCTCCTCATAACTTGCAAAAGGTTCGCCATTGGGACGATAAATTTGCAACTCTTCACCTGACGAATCAAAGCGAATTCCCAATCGGGGACTGACCCAATTTTCAATTGATTCAATTACATCCAAACGCCCATCAGAACGCATCCAACCGCTAAAATCGTTGCGATTTGGGTCGTAAAGGTAATATTCCTCAACACCGTGGCGATCGTAAAATGCCTGTTTTTGATTCATTTCTGTAAACCTGTTACCAGGAGAGAAGATTTCAAAAACAACTTGCGGTGCAATATTTTCTTCCAGCCACTGTTGGTACGATCCCCGATCGCCCTTTGGTCTACCAAGGGCTACCATGACATCAGGGCCTACTTTAATTTTGTTATTTCCCTCGACAGGATACCACAACAAATCTCCGGCAATAAATACATTGGGGTCATCTGCAAACAACCACGCTAAGTTTTGTTGGATGATCTGTATCCAGCGAAATTGTTTGGTATTGTCTGACATCGGTTTGCCATCGCTATCGGGGTAAATTACATCTGTTTTTTGAGGGGACTTGAGTTGAGTTACCATAACTGTTGTCCGGGTAATGAACTGTTGAATTTAATTTTAGCTCTTTGGGAACACTCTTGGTAGTGAGAACAGGAGTCCTCTGAATTTGCGGACTAAAGTCCTCACTACGAAACCTGTTCCTAAATGCAGCTACAAACTGTTACCTACCAGGGCGGGGAGAGAGTCTTTTTTGCGAAACTGCAAACTGTTATTTACGCAGTCGATCGCAATTGTGTCACCTTCGACAAACGCATTTTCCAGAATCTTGTTAGCCAGCGGGTTTTCCAACTCCCGCTGAATGGCGCGTTTCAGCGGACGAGCACCATAAACTGGGTCGTAACCAACATCTGTGATATGGTTCTTTGCAGCATCAGACAGTTCCAAACTGATTTTCTGTTCCGCCAACAGCTTCTCGATCCGCTTGACTTGAATGGTGACGATTTGCCGCAGTTCGATTTTGCTCAAAGTGTGGAACAAAATGATCTCGTCCACCCGATTGAGAAATTCTGGCCGAAAGTGCGATCGCAAAGCTGTCATCACCCGTTTCAACATTTGCTCGTATTCTTGGTCTGTCTCCCGTTCTTGAGTCGGTAAATCTTCAGTTTCACTGTGATCTTTTTCACTCTTGTCTGATGTATCCATTCGCTGGGCTGACACCTCAACAGTACCGTCGTCAGCAACTTTATAATCTGTCTTGGGAATTGACACCTCCTTCGGTTCGTGCTTGCGACTTGCAGGTTTTTTGGCGGTTTTTCCCTTCTTAGTAAACACGTCTAAAATGTGATCGCTGCCGATATTGCTCGTCATCACAATTACGGTATTTCTAAAGTCAACCACTCGACCTTGAGAATCGGTAATTCTGCCGTCATCCAACACTTGCAGCAAAATGTTAAATATATCAGGGTGCGCCTTTTCCACTTCGTCAAATAGCACCACCGAATAAGGGCGTCTCCGCACTGCTTCGGAAAGTTGTCCCCCTTCATCGTAACCGACATATCCGGGGGGAGCTCCGACTAACCGGGAGACGTTTTGCTTCTCCATGTATTCCGACATATCGATGCGGACGATCGCATCATCGCTGTCAAACAAAAACTCCGCCAATGCCCGCGCTAACTCGGTTTTTCCGACGCCTGTGGGGCCCATAAACAAGAAAGAGCCGATCGGTCTACCGGGATCTTTCATCCCCGCCCGCGCCCGCCGGATCGCCGCAGCAACAGCCGTTACAGCCTCTTCTTGACCGATGACTTTCTTGTGCAAATGACTTTCCAATTGCAGCAATTTTTGGCGTTCCGATTCTAACAACCGATTGACCGGAATTCCCGTCCACTTCGCCACAATTTCCGCAATATCGCCCTCAGTAACTTTTTCCCGCAGCAGCGAAGAACCTTGAGCTTGCTGTTTCAAAAGTTCGGCTTCTTTGGCTTCGCGATCGCGCACCGCCGTTTCTAATTTACCGTATTTCAACTGTGCCGCTTTATTCAGATCGTAAGCCCTTTCTGCTTGTTCGATTTGGACTCGCAGTTGGTCTTCTTCGGCTTTCAATTTATTGATTGCATCCAACAACTGCTTTTCGCCCAACCACTGCGAAGATAATTTTTCCTGCTTGCCTTTTAAAATCTCTATTTCCGATTTAATGCGTTCGATGCGGGGCGTGATGGTGGCGGTGGGAGAACCTTTTCCCTCACCTTCGATCGACAATTTTTCCATTTCCAACTGCATCACCCGGCGGTCGATTCCTTCCAATTCCACGGGTTTGGAGGTAATCTCCATTTTCAAGTGGGCGGCCGCTTCGTCTACGAGGTCGATCGCCTTATCGGGCAAAAAGCGATCGGAAATATAGCGGAAAGACAGAGTTGCAGCAGCTACCAGTGCCGAATCAGTAATTTTTACCCCGTGGTGGCGTTCGTAACGGTCTTTCAAACCGCGCAAAATAGAAACAGTATCTTCCACACTCGGTTCGCCGACAAATACTTGTTGAAAACGGCGTTCTAGTGCAGGATCTTTTTCAATATTCTTGCGGAATTCATCGAGAGTTGTCGCGCCGATACAGCGCAATTCACCTCGGGCTAACATCGGTTTCAACAAATTTCCCGCATCCATTCCCGAACCGGAACTTCCGCCGCCGCCAGTACCAACTACGGTGTGCAATTCATCAATAAATAGGACGATTTGCCCGTCGGAATCGATGACTTCCCGCAGGACAGAACGCAGTCTTTCTTCAAATTCGCCCCGGAATTTTGCCCCAGCAATTAAACTGCCCATATCGAGGCTGAATAGTTGGCGATTTTTCAAAGATTCGGGTACGTCGCCGTTGACAATTCGTTGCGCTAAACCTTCGGCGATCGCAGTTTTTCCGACTCCGGGATCGCCAATTAACACTGGATTGTTTTTTTGACGGCGGGACAGAACTTGCACGACGCGCCGAATTTCTTCGTCGCGACCGATTACTGGGTCTAGTTTGCCTGCTTTGGCGGCTTCTGTCAAATCGCGGCCGTATTTAGCGAGGGCGTCGGAGCTGGCTTCGGAATTTTGATTTTGATTTTGGCTTTGGCTTTGGCTTTGACTTTGACTTTGCTTTTGATCTTTGACTTTGGTAGTAGCGCGAATTGATTTGATTGCTTCGTCGAGTTTCGGGCGATCGATCGTCCCTGGGGCCGGTTTGCGATCGTATCCGGGGCGGCCAGGCGGGCCATCGCCTCTCGTCAGCAAACGTCGTCCGACTCGTTCGTCTTCTAGCAAGCCTATTAATAAATGTTCAACGGCGATAAAATTATCTTGCCAAGTCTGTCTGGCAGACTCAGCAGCATCTAACATCACTTCTAAGCCGCGACCGAGGTATAGTTGGTCAGCGTTGGCAACTCTCGGCTGTCGTTTAGCAAAAGCATCTAACTGTTGCGCCAAGCGGGGGACATCGACTCCAGCTTTGCTGAGAATGCTGTTTGCTAGGGCTTGCTGTTCCAGAATGGCGATCGCTAAATGTTCAACCTCTAGCTGCTGATTCGCAAAGCGGCGGGCTACATCCTGGGATTTGACAATGGCTTCCCAGGCTTGATCTGTAAATTTGCTAGGGTCTGTTGGCTGCACGTTAGTTCCTCGCAATCAAGGGGATTCCTGTTGTTATCCGTTAATATATCGTCTCACAACCATCATAATCTTTAAACACGATTGTGGATTTATGAGTGCGGTTAACAAGGCGGAAGTTGTCACCGTAGTTCGTAGTGAGGACTTTAGTCCGCAGAAATTGATGCGGACTAAAGTCCTCACTACAAATCTGCAATCCCCAGCGATTTTTTGTGTATTGTTACCGGAACGGGCGATCGAACTTATGAAAATACAGTGGTTCTCCCTTGCCTGCAATACTGTACGGACACGACACCACCCTCTCATATTATGTCTTGGTTCGTAGTGAGGACTTTAGTCCGCAGAAATTGATGCGGACTAAAGTCCTCACTACAAACCTCTATTTTTTAGATTGATTAACAGATATGCTATTTCCTACTTACCAATTTTTAGTGTTTTTTCTGATTCTTTTTAGCGCCATCATCTCTTTGAAGCCCCAAGTTAATTTATATAAAGTTGTGTTGCTAGTTTCCAGTTTGTTATTTTATTCCTTTTGGAGTTTCGATTTTCTATTACTCTTAGTTTTAGGTACAGTCTATAATTATATCATTCTCCGGGCATTGTGCCAAGGAAAATATCAAAAACTTGCCTTAATCTCCGGCTTAATTTTCAATATTGCCAATCTCGGCATCTTTAAATATTGCAACTTTTTTGTAACTTCCTTATTTGACGTATTAAACCAGCTCAAAATTCCCGCCAGCTTTCAAGTTTTGCAAATCATCGCTCCCGTCGGCGTATCATTCTACACATTTAGAATGATTGCCCATTTAATCGACTGCTACCAACACAAAATCCCCTGTCCGAAATTTGTAGACTACGCCACCTACATTACCTACTTTCCCCAAATTGCCTCCGGGCCAATCTCGCGCCCTCGCGAATTTTACGTGCAGCTAAATTCACCCAAAAAATACGACTATCAAATCGAAGAAGTTATCGTTTTGATTTTGTCTGGACTGTTCAAAAAATATACTTTGTCCAGCTTCTTATTTAACTTCACTCAACTACCATTCAAAGTTCCGCAGCAGTACAGCAGCATCGATTTAATCCTGGCGGCAATTTCCTATTCTTGTTTGATTTACGTAGACTTCAGCGGCTACTCAGATTTAGCTAACGGTATCTCTTGCTTGTTGGGTTTCAAACCCATTCCTAACTTTAATATGCCATACCGATCGCTCAGCTTGCAGGAATTTTGGAAAAGGTGGCACATCAGTCTTTCCGAATGGTTGAGGGATTACGTTTACTTTCCGTTAGGTGGCAATAAATACGGCAAATTGCGGAAGTACGTAAATTTACTGATGACAATGGCGATCGGCGGATTTTGGCACGGCGCAGGTTTAAACTTTATTTTCTGGGGAGCAATTCACGGCTTAGGACTAATTGTCAACCATCTATGTAAAGATATCCCCCAAGCAATCGGCTGGAAAATCGACTCTCGCTTTCCGAGATTGGCGCAATTTTGCAGTTGGTTGTTAACATTTACCTTTGTTACCTGTAGCTGGGTATTTTTTGGCACACCCAACTGGGAAACTGCGATGAGGTTTTTTCAGGGAATATTTCGTTTTTCCGCTGCAACTGTGCAATTCAACTTTTGGCAATTGTATCTAGTCATTGCAGTCATTGGCGCGATCAACCTGTGGGGCGAGAGCATTTCCCAAGTATTGCAAACCGTATTTTCCTTAAAAAACCTGTTCTTTCGAGTAGTCTTAGTTTCGCTGTTCGTCTATGCTATCTTGATGCTGGGCCCGAGTACCGTCCCGCCTTTTATTTACTTTAACTTCTAATAAATATGAAAGACAGAGAAATTTTGCTAATCGTTACTTCGGTAATTCTCACTTTAGTATTTTCCAACTTATCCTTATTTCTGAAAAGCTTTTCTTCAACTCCTTTAGCCAGTTCCGAAATAAAACAAGCAGCGCGCCAAATTGAAATCGACGGCTTCAGGAAATCAGAACAAAATTTTTGGAGCAAAATCAAAGATATCAATTTTGACAGCCGCCCCAAAAACTCAGAAAAATCTCCTGTAAAAACCGCAAGCAAACCTGCTGTTGCAGCCGCAAAGCCTGCTAAAAAGCCAACGCCAGCCAAACCAAAATTGACCGTACCTTATCGCAAATTTTTATTTATTGGCGACTCAGTAATGTTTGATTTAGGAACTCAACTACAGTACAGTATCAAGGAAAAATACAATATCACCGATACCAAAATTGACTACAAAGTATCCAGCGGATTAAACCGGATAGATTATTATGATTGGTATGCCAGAACCAGCGAAATTATCCAGGATTATCGACCGGATGTAGTGATTATTTTGTTCGGCGGAAATGACACTCAAGATATCACTGATTCTCAAGGAAAATACCGGGCAATTCTGACTCCAGAATGGCAAAAAGCTTATCAACAAAGAGTTGAAAAATACGCCCAGTTACTGGGAGCGTCTTCGGTAAGAAAAGTGTATTGGATAGGTCAATCAATCTCTAATAAATCTTCCTATCTCAAAGCTTTTCCGATTATGAATGATATCTATAAAAGCGCTAGCAAATATTCGCCTAAAATAGAATTTGTTTCAACTTGGGATACTTTTGCAGAAGCGGGAAACTTTGTACCAATAGTTGCTAGTAAATCTGGCAAGCGAGGCTATGTAAAAATCAATGACGGCCTGCACTTTACCTCCCATGGAGCGGAAATAATCAGCGATTTAATCGTTGACAAAATGGCGAAGGACAAAATATTAAAAGCTCCTCAAAAGAAACTTTAACTAGCTCAAAAGTCAAGCGTCCCCGCACAGCAAACCTGTGCGGGGACAGCACTATCAACAAATAAATATCCCGCGTTGCACAGTAGGAGATGCTCACTCCTATAAAGACTAAGATGCTGATGAAGCAGTTAGTTTCTGACTGCTGCGACTTTGGTTATCTAGTTGGATTAATTCAACTTTATATCCATCTGGATCTTGCACAAAAGCGATGACAGTTGAACCGTGTTTCATCGGGCCCGGTTCGCGGCTCACTTTACCGCCGCGGGCTTTAATTGCTTCGCAAGTACCGTAAATGTCGTCAACGCCGATCGCAATATGACCGTAAGCATCGCCTAAATTGTACTCTGCGACGCCCCAGTTGTATGTTAATTCCAAAACTGTAGTGTCGGACATATCGCCGTAGCCCACAAAAGCCAGAGTAAATTTACCCTCTGGATAGTCCTTTTGCCGCAGCAATTTCATCCCCAGAACCTCGATGTAAAATTTGAGGGACTCTTCCAGGTTGACGACTCGGAGCATCGTGTGTAGTAGTTGCATTTAGCTCACTCCAAATTTTTTAAGCTTCCTCAATTTTAGCGAGTTCTCGCTGGAAAAAACCGCGACGGCCAAATTTACTTGGTTTTAGCTGGATGTTTGCTCAACAAAAACCACCAGATTTCTAAACCTATTAAGCTCAACCCGCCTGCTGTTACGCCAATTTTTAAACTTAACGGCTGTTCTATCTGCCGAAATTGAGCGGTAGAATTAGCCGGAAAAACTGATACTTGATTGGCTCTAACTCCTGACGCACTTCCGAGGATAATTCCTAAACCTGCGAGACTTCCTACAACTTGATGCTGGTTCAACATTGATCGGATTCCTCCTAATTTATGCAAGAGATTTGGCTTGAAAATTCCGCAGTCGCAAAGCATTAGTCACTACTGAAAGCGAACTGAAAGCCATGGCTGCACCAGCGACAATCGGATTGAGCAGCCAGCCAAAAAATGGGTACAAAATCCCAGCGGCGATCGGGATGCCTGCGATGTTGTAAATAAAGGCAAAAAACAGATTTTCGCGGATGTTCCGCATCGTGGCGCCCGAAAGTTTAATTGCTGTAACTATTCCTTGCAAATCTCCTGAAATTAAGGTGATGTCGCTGGCTGCGATCGCCACATCGGTGCCGGTGCCGATCGCAATTCCCACATCCGCAGCAGCCAAAGCCGCTGCATCGTTAATCCCGTCTCCCACCATCGCCACAATTCTGCCTTCCCCTTGCAGCGCTTGGATTTGAGCGGCTTTTTGGTCGGGTCTAACTTCGGCGAAAACGCGAGTAATTCCGACGGATTGGGCGATCGACTCCGCAGTCGATCGATTGTCCCCAGTCAGCATCACCACCTCCAAACCGAGCTTTTGCAGCGCTTTCACCGCCCGCGCCGACGACGGTTTCAGAGCATCGGCAATGCCCAGAATTGCCTCTATTTTGCCCTCTACAGCCATCCAAACCACCGTTTTGCTCGCCGCTTCAAAAGCTCGCGCCCGCAGCTCCAGATATTCAGTATCGCAGCCCAATTCCTGCATCCATCTGAGGGTTCCTAGGGCGATCGACTTTCCCCCCGAAACCCCTCGCACGCCGCTCCCGGCGATCGCCTCAAAATCCCGAATATCTGTCAACTTCACTTCTTGAGATTGAGCGTACCTCACCACAGCTTCCCCCACAGGATGCTCGGAATTTCGCTCTACAGAAGCCGCCAATTGCAGCAACTTTAACTCATTGCTGTCGGCCGTTCCTTTAACAGTTACAAAATCAGTTACCGTCGGCTTACCTTCCGTCAGAGTTCCAGTTTTATCTAGCACAATAATTTGAATTTTGTGAGCCAATTCTAAACTATCGGCTCCTTTAATTAAAATTCCATTTTCTGCACCTTTACCCGTGCCAACCATCACAGCAGTCGGAGTCGCCAAACCCAGAGCGCAGGGACAGGCGATAATCAGCACTTCCACCATTGTCACGGTTGCTAAAGTGAAGTTTCCCGTCGCGTTAAACCAGACAATAAAAGTAGCTAAAGCGATGGCAATAACTGCGGGAACAAACCAGCCTGTCACTTGGTCTGCTAACTTTTGAATCGGTGCTTTTGAGCCTTGGGCTTCCTGCACCATCTTGACAATTTGAGCTAAAAATGTATCTTTGCCGACTCTAGTAGCGCGAAATTTGAAGCTGCCAGTTTTGTTGATTGTCGCTCCGATCACTTCGTCGCCAAGCTGTTTTTTTACAGGCAAACTTTCTCCCGTAACCATTGCTTCGTCTACTGTCGAAGCACCTTCAACCACCTCTCCGTCTACGGGGATTTGTTCGCCCGGGCGCACCTGTACGATGTCATTAATTGCCACTTGGGCGATCGCAATTTCCAACTCTTCGCCGTTGCGAATTATCCGAGCAGTTTTCGCTTGCAAACCCATCAGCTTGCGAATCGCCTCCGAAGTCTCTCCCTTCGCCCGATTTTCCAGGGTTTTACCCAACAAAATTAAGGCGATGACGCTGGCTGCAACTTCGTAGTAAACGCTGGGAGTCAAACCTTGGGCGGTGAAGAAACCTGGAAAGACTGTCACAAATACTGAGTAAAAGTAAGCAGCACTTGTTCCCAAAGCAATCAAAGTATCCATGGTTGCAACGTGCCGTTTTAGGGATTTCCAAGCTCCTATATAAAACGATTTGCCGCACCAAAATTGTACTGGTGAGGTTAGGGCTAATTGCAGCCAGGAATTGTGCAGCCATGCGGGAATGAATGGTAGGTGCAATCCTGTCATGGCTGGAATACCGCCCAGAACGAGCAGAATGCTGATGCTGCCTGCGATCCAGAGTTTTACCTGCAATTTTTGAGATGCGGATTTGCGATCGGCTTGTTCTGCATCATCTTCTACCGCAGCCATTTCTTGGAGCGGCAAAGCTTCGTATCCCGCCGCATCAACAGCCGATTGAATTGTTGTTAAATCGGTTTGCTTCGAGTCATATTTGATGGTTGCTTGTTCCCTCCCAAAATTGACGCTGCACTCAATGACGCCGGGAACAGATTTGATTGCTTGTTCCACAGAAGAAGCACAGGATGCACAACTCATTCCCCGCAATTTAAGTGTGAGATTGTCCATAAATTTCATCCTAAATTAGAAAATGACCTCCGATATTCAAGTCACCGCGCCCAATCAGGGATACAAGCGCCCAACTGTCATCGAAAATCTAAAATTTTAGATTCTTCGACTTTAGAGTCAATCTCAAATCAAAAATTTCAAATCGAAAATCGAAAATCGAAAATCGAAAATCAACTTGCTGGATAGCCAGCAGATGCGATCGCTTTCCTAACTTCACTTTCCGGCTTAGCGGTTTGAATCGTGACCAATTTTGTCTTGAGATCCGCCTCAACAGTGGCGGCTGAGTCAATGGCTTGGACTGCTTTTGCGATCGTACTCGTACAAGCAGAACACGCCATTTTGGGAACTTTTAGCTGTAAAGTCATAGTTGGAACCTCAGCAGAAACTACTTTGCTCGATCGATGAATTAACTTCAGTGTAAAGTCTCCACTGAGCGGGAGAGTCAAGGGGGAATCTCGAATTAATTCTTAAGTTTTACTGCAACTCATCGTTGTTAACTCAAACTACGGCACAGCAATATTTGTTTGCAAGTCAGAATCAAAAATTTCATCCTAATTTCATGTCTCTGTGACAATATGAATCAAGATGGCAGTTTTAAGGCTATAAAATCTATGAAACCAATTTCATTAAAAACAAGCTTTGCAGCACTGATATTGACCGCCACAGCAGCCCTCACCGGCGGAGTGCTGGCAGCTTGTTCAAAAGCTCCCACCAGCCAAACTCAAGCCCCAAATGTTACCGCAGCAACTGAAGCAAACAACAAGCAAGACGCGGCACAAAGCGGTATGGGTGGCATGAATCATAATATGTCAATGGATTTAGGCCCTGCGGATGCCGACTACGATTTGCGATTTATTGATGGCATGACAGTACACCATCAAGGTGCTGTCAACATGGCGAAAGAGCTGCTGAATAAATCCCAGCGCCCGGAAATGAAAAAACTAGCTAATAGCATTATTGCCGCTCAAAACCGCGAAATCAATCAAATGAAAGAGTGGCGCAAAACTTGGTATGCTAAAGCCGACAGTACGCCAATGGCTTATCACGCTCAAATGGGTCACATGATGGCAATGACTCCCGAACAAATGCAAAGCATGATGATGAGCATGGATTTAGGAGCGGCTGACGCTCAATTTGACCTGCGATTTCTGAATGCGATGATTCCCCACCACGAAGGAGCTTTAGTCATGGCCCAAGATGCTTTGAAGAAGTCTAAACGCCCAGAAATCAATAAATTATCTCAAGAAATTTTGACTTCGCAAAAGCAAGAAATTCAGCAAATGAAAGACTGGCGCAAAACTTGGTACAAACAGTAGTGACGGGCTGGATAAATTAATCGTCATATCTGTAGGCGCGGGTTTAGGCAAATATAAATAGTAAGTCAAAAAGCCCACTTAACCCGCCCCAGCATTGACTCGATCGAGCAATCTGTGACATAAAACCACAACATGAGTGACGCGAATCACAGTCAGTCAATTGTTCAGGAAATACCTGCTTCACTCTAACCAGAAATCCAGCCAATGAAAGAGTAGCAACAACCTTGGTATAACAGTGATTTAGCTCGATGTCGGCGATCGGTAGTTGTCTAAATTTACATCATTTGATTATTTACGTGTTTATACTGTGGACACATTAGAAGGAATCCATCTAAAGTAAGAGAGTCACCACAAAGCTATATGCAGGGTTAGTCAATGATTTTGAACAGCTTGGAATTAAACACCACCGATCGAGCAAATGCAGCCGTGGACGAGCTAGTCAGCGTTTTGACAAAGGAAATTGAAGCCAAAGAACTTGCACAAGGACAAAAAAATCTACAGTGCAATCCCTTGGCATTAGGTAAAACTTATATTCGTATTTTAGAAGCCGGAGGGCATCTGGGCTGCTGAGGCGAAATTTCATCCTAATTTCATTTGGCAGTGAAAGACTAGGTTGAGGAGATAAATTTTAGCTCTTGGTCATTGCTTAGCAGTCGTTTATTGAAAAATCCTCATTAAGTAGCTCCGGTTAATTTGGTTAACTTACTTATTTGGGTAAAACACCAACAGCTAAGCCTTTGGCACTCAACCTGATTTCTAGGAAAATGCCAACGATGATATTTCACAAATATGCTCAATATTCAGCAATTATTAGCAGTTGTTCGGGATGTTTTTTCAGCTTTATTTTGCTGAGCTCTCCCGCCGCCGTTTTCGCCCACGCTGGGCACGGAAATGAATTTCACCAAGAGGGCGAAACAACTCAAATTCCTGCTGCTATCTCCGTCGATGCCGCCACAGCAAAACGGTTGGGGATTAAAGTCTCTCCGGCCGCCCGCCAGCGATTAGATATCGGCATCAAAACCACAGGACAAATTGAAACTTTGCCCAACCAAAAGGTAGAAGTTACGGCTCCGGTGGCTGGCAAAGTGGTAGAGTTGTTAGTTAAGCCTGGGGACAAAGTATCAAAAGGTCAACCTGTTGCGGTTTTGTCGAGTGCAGAATTAGGACAGTTGCGGGTTGAATCTCTCTCGAAACAAGCGGAATCTGAGGCGGATTTGCAGCAAGCGCAAGGTGATTTGAAACTAGCTACCGAAAATTACGATCGCCTAATTAAAATCTCTGAAGCCGAAATAATACAGGCACGCACTCAATTAGCAGCAACGACTCAACAGTACGAGCGAGAGCAAGAATTAGTAAATAAGGGCTCTGTTGTCAAAGTTGCTAAACAAAATTATCAGCGCCAGCTTGAAATAGCGCAAGCAGAAATAGCGCGAGCAGAAACAGAATTGACTGTGGCTAAAGAACAGTTCGATCGCGATCGAGAATTAGTGGCATCAGGTGCGATCGCGCGGCGTACAATGCTAGAGTCGCAAGCCCACTTCGCCGAAGCAAAAGCCAATGTTGCGAAGGCAAAAAGCCGTCCCGAAGTTATCAAAGCCGAAACCGAAATTAAACAAGCTGAAGTAGACCTACCCATGCGGGAATTGCGCGATTCCCAAGGCAAAGTAGCAGAAGCCAAAGCTCAACTCACCAAAGCTCAGAGCCGCCGGGAAGTGCTAGAAGCCGAGAATCAGGTCAAACGCGCCAAAACTGCCGTGCAAGTCGCTCAGTCGCGCATTCGCTTAGCCGATGCAGCCTATCAAGCGCGCCTGCAACAATTAGGTACTGTTGCGAATGAGCAGGGACTTGTCACCGTAATTGCTCCGATTGCTGGTACGATCGCCGATCGCGCCATCACCCTAGGAGAGTCTGTAAGCCCTGAAAAACCGTTGATGAGCGTCCTCAATGACAGTCGGGTTTTCGCTACAGCCAACATTTACGAAAAAGACTTGAATCAGGTAAAACAGGGCCAGGAAGTCAGGGTAAAAGTTGCTAACTTGGGCGATCGTATTTTCAAGGGAAAAATCACCTTAATTGGCTCATCCGTGCAAGGAGAAACGCGAATTGTACCCGTGAAAGCAGAACTAGATAATAGTCAAGGCGAATTAAAGCCGGGACTATTTGCGGAGTTAGAGATTTTAACCGACAAAAATGTTACTAATGTTTTAGCAATTCCGAGTACAGCAGTAGTAGATGCTAGCGGTAAAAAAACCGTTTACGTGCAGAATGGCGATGCTTATCAAGCTGTTGACATTGAAGTCGGTCAAACTGCGGGGGATTTAGTAGAAATCAAGAGCGGTTTATTCGATGGAGATTTGATTGTTACCCAGCGCGCACCTCAACTTTACGCCCAATCTCTGCGGGGCGGCAGCAAGCCATCAAAAACCGAGGAAAAGCCAGATACAACTGCACCAACAGCACAGACAACTACTAACAATTTTCCGCAGCAAATGTGGTGGTTAGCCGGAACAGGAGGAGCAGCAATATTGGGTACTCTAGCATTTTCTGTCGGTGTTTTAGCAGGTCGCAGAAAGGGCGATCGATCCGCAACAGCGAGCAACTTAGAAGACAGCCCAATTGTTTATGAAACAGAGATTTATCTCGACAATTCTCAGCTCAATTTGCCTAACTCAACTGCAATTATTGAGGAACGTAAAGAATCTAACCAGCTTCATTAATAGACAAGATTGCATAAATCCTTGTTTGATACAGTCACCGCAGATTTAAGACAGATGAACAGGGATAAACGCAGATATTTGGTAGATAATTGTGTCAGGAGTGCAATCTTGTCTAATGAGTAGAATAATTCCGCGATAATAGCACTTATTTTAACTTTATTTAAAATAAGCGTCGGCTTAATGGTGCGCGGAATTAGCAAATGATTGACAAAATATGAACCATAGTGTAGATTATTTCAAATTGGTTATTTTAGACAAATTATGTTACGCAAGTCTTATGATTTTTGGGTGCAGCATATAAACCCACACTTAAATACTTTAATTGTGACAATCGGTGTAGTTGGACTTACCAGTTGTCTGGCTATTGCTTGTCTTTTAGCATGGCTGTTTCAAGAAGTATTAGAACGAGAAGCTTTTGCCTTTGATACTACTTGGTTGAACTGGCTGCACGGATATGCAAATCCGAGTCGAGATGTGGTGATGCTAACAGTTACTCAGCTTGCTGATGCTAGTGTCGTTGTAGTAATTGTAGCAGTTACGCTAGGAATTCTGTGGTGGAAGCATTACCGCGAGGAAGCTAAATTTTTTGCTCTTGCTTGTTTGGGAGCATTGATTCTCAATACTGGATTAAAGTTATTCTTTAGCAAGCCTCGTCCCCAGATTTTTCCCAGCTTAATTGCAGAAACATCTTTTAGTTTTCCTAGCGGTCACGCTTTAGGAGGTTTTGTGATGTATGGATTTCTAGCTTACCTGCTTTCTGCTCACTTTCCCAAGTTTTCCAAACTTATTTATACTCTAGCCGTTGTGACGATCGCTCTAATTGGCCTGAGTCGGATGTATATAGGAGTACACTGGCCAACAGATATCATTGCTGGCTACGGAATCGGGTATCTTTGGCTGATGATTTGCATCACAATGTTGAAGTTGCAAACCAGACAAGTTTAGTCATTAGTCATTGGTGATTGGTCATTAGGAAGAAGACATACACACCAAATTTTTTAGTTATATTTTTGCACTCATTCATTTGCTCATCCTAAAATCATCTGCGTTCATCCATGTTTATCTGCCTTATATCTCAATACGGTTTACTTAAGAGAGATCCCCCCTAACCCCCCTTAAAAAAGGGGGGGACAAGAATGCTCTCAAAGTCCCCCTACAACCAGGGGGATTTAGGGGGATCTCCGGGGCATAAATAGTGTTAAGTGAACCGTATTGCCTAATATCTGCGGTTCTAAAAGATTTCATCGTGATTTCATTTCTGGATGTCAATATAGCATCAAGGGCGATTTAACCATGTTTGACCAAGGAATTGCGGGGAAATCTAATGTTCAGCACTATTCTGAGATGGGTAATTAATCGTCGTTGGCTAGTCGTTCTCGCCACCATTATTATTAGTCTTTGGACATTATATATCATCCCCAAAATGTCCCTCGATGTCTTCCCGCCTTTTGCACCGCCGCAAGTCGAAATTCAGACAGAAGCACCGGGCCTCGCACCGGAAGAAATCGAATCTTTAGTAACACTTCCGATCGAAAGTGCGATTAACGGAACTCCTGGAGTAACAGCAGTGCGATCGTCTTCTGCTGTGGGTATTTCTGCGGTTAAAGTAATATTTGATTGGGGAACTAACATTTATCAAGCACGCCAATTAATAACAGAAAGATTGCAGCAAGCTCAAAGCAAACTCCCGGCTGGCGTAGAAGCGCCACAAATTTCTCCGACAACTTCTCCTGTCGGACTGGTAATTACCTATGCTTTCACATCAGAAACTACTCCTTTGATGGAAGTGCGCCGTCTGGTAGATTGGCAAGTCACAAATCGCCTTCTCGCCGTGACTGGCGTTGCTCAAGTCGTGGCTTACGGCGGCGAACAAAGGCAGTATCAAGTATTAGTAGAACCTGCTAAGTTAAAAGCTTTTAATGTGTCCTTGCAGCAAGTGGCGGAAGCGGCAAAGGCTGCGAATGTTAATGCGCCCGGGGGTTATTTAATTACACCGGATAAAGAAACTTTAATTCGGGGCGTGGGGCGGATTGAGTCGGTGGCGGATTTGCAGCAATCTGCGATCGCCTCTCGACAAGGAACACCCGTCAGAATTGGTGATGTCGCTGATGTCAAGATTGGTGCTGCAATCAAGCGGGGAAATGGCAGTTTTAACGGCAAAAAAGCTGTGATTGTGATGGTAAACCGACAGCCCATTGCTGATACTCCGACGGTGACGAAAGCGGTTGAGGCGGCTATGGCTGAGCTACAGCAAGCTCTGCCTAAGGATATTAAGGTGACAGTGACTTTCCGGCAGGAAGAGTATATCAACTCTTCGGTGGAAAATGTGCGATCGGCTTTAGTGGAAGGTAGCATCATCGTCACCATCATCCTAATCCCGTTTTTGATGAATTGGCGCACTCTGACGGTGGTTTTGCTCGATTTCTTCCTAACTTGGCTGTTCGGGCTGCTGGCGATGTATTGGCTGGGGCTGGGATTGAATACGATGACTTTGGGTGGGTTGTCGGTGGCGATCGGAACTGCGATCGACGATGCGATCGTTTATGCCGAAAATACCTACCGAAATTTACGAGAAAATACGGCTTCTGGGCATCCGCGCCCGGTGATGGATGTGATTTTTGACGGCAGTCAGGAGGTGCGAGATTCGTTAATTGGAGCAACGATAATAGGGATTGTGGTGTTTTCGCCGATTTTTACTTTGCCCGGTGTAGAAGGTCGGATTTTTACGCCGATGGGGATTACTTATTTGGTGGTTGTGGTGATTTCTAGTCTGGAATCACTGTTTGTTTCTCCGGCGCTTTGTGCTATTTTGTTGCCGAGCAAACGCATGAGTGCTGAGGAGCCTTGGCTGCCGAGATTTTGCAAGCGCATCTATCACTTTTTCATCCAATTGTCAATGCGTTATTCGGCGATAATTTTAATTTTAGCTACTGCTAGTATGGTGGCTGCATTAGTTATTTTACCTTCCTTTGGTCGAGTGTTTTTGCCAGAATTTCAGGAGCAAACTTTGGTAAATACTATTCTGCTTTATCCGGGGGTGTCTTTGGAGACGACGGATAGCGCGGCTTTTGCTATGGAAGATGCTCTTAAGGGTGATCGCAGGTTTGAATACGTGCAAGTGCGATCGGGCAGAGCTCCGGGCGATGCTGATGCTGCGGGTGTGAATTTAGCTCACATCGATATTGGTTTGAGCGAGGAAGGAATGAAAAATCGGTCGAAAACTTTGGAATCATTGCGGCAAGAATTTGCTAAATTGCCGGGAGTTGCACCAAATATCGGCGGTTTTATTTCTCACCGGATGGATGAGGTTTTGTCTGGTGTCAGGAGTCAGATTGCTGTGAAAATCTTTGGCCCGGATTTGAATCAGCTTCGCAGTCTCGGCGCTCAAGTTGAAGCGCAAATGAAAACTGTTAAGGGAATTGTGGATTTGCAATTAGAACCGCAAGTACCGGTGTCACAAATTCAAATTAAGTTTAACCGCCAAGCCGCGGGGAGATACGGTTTGAAAATAGGAGAACTTTCGGAAATAATTGAGACTGCTTTAAATGGCAAAGTTGTCTCCCAAGTTTTGGAGGCGCAGCAAACTTTTGATTTAGTTGTGTGGTTGCAGCCGTCAGCGAGAAACAACCTCGAAACTATTCAGAATTTGTTAGTTGATATCCCCCCTCTTTCCCCTCCTTATAAAGGGGGGGATGAAAGGGGGGGTAAAATTCCCTTGGCGCAAGTTGCAACTGTTACATACGGTACGGGCCCAAATACGATTAATCGTGAGAATGTTTCGCGGTTGATTGTGGCGGCGGCTAATGCGAAAGGTCGGGATTTGCGATCGGTGGTGAATGAAATCAAAGCTAAAGTCAAACGAGAGGTGCAGTTGCCTTTTGGCTATTTTATCCAGTATGGCGGTCAATTTGAGGCGGAAGAAAGGGCTTCGCAGAATATTCTGGTGTTTAGCGCGATCGCCTTTTTGGTCATTACCGTATTGATGTACTTGTCCGTTAAGTCAATTCCTTCAACTGCGATGATTATGATCAATTTACCTCTCGGCTTAGTTGGAGGAATAATTGCTGTAGCTTTGACGGGCGGTATAATTTCCGTAGCTTCCCTCGTTGGCTTTGTCACATTATTCGGCGTAGCTACCCGCAACGGCTTGTTGTTAGTAGACAACTATAACACTAAATTTGCTGAAGGAATGCCCTTGAAAGAAGCTGTTATTAAAGGTTCAATGGAACGCCTCAACGCCATTCTAATGACCGCTTTAACTTCAGCTTTGGGTTTAGCACCTTTAGTTTTAGAAGGCGGCCCCGGCAAAGAAATTCTGCAACCTTTGTCGATCGTAGTTTTGGGGGGATTATTTACTTCTACTGCCTTAACTCTGCTAGTTTTACCAGCTTTATATGCTCAATTCGGTAGATTTTTAAGACCTCAACAACCTCAGCCTTTTGTGGAAGATGGAAAAGTAGTTAAATCAGTATTTGAGCAGTGATGCTAGCTAATCACTGAATATTTTTTGATGATTGTCCTTGACGCTCTATTTTAAAATGCCATAATTTACGAATAATTGTCCGAAAATAGTAAAGCACATGAAAACGATCAAATCAAGTTTAATTATTCTCAGCAGTATCGGGCTGCTGTCTTTGGGAGCTTGCGGTAAAGGCGACGAAGCAAGCGATACAAAAATCAGCCCAACACCTCCTCCTGCTGCTTCAAAACCTGCGTCTTCCGCTCCCGCCGCTGCTCCTGCTGGTGCAAAAGGAGCCAACGGCGGACAAGTTGTCAATGCTGGAGCTTACCATTTAGAGTTTGTACCTGAAAAAGAAGCTACTGGAACTCACTTAGATTTGTACCTGCAAAAAGGTGATAAAAAGGAACCAGTTGCTGACGCGAAAGTGACGGCTCAAGTGCAGTTACCGAGTGGAAAGCAGCAAACTCTAGCGCTCAAATATGATCCTGAAGGTAAACATTATGCTGTTGTATTTCCAGGCAAAGATCCAGGTCAGTATCCTGTGAAGGTGAATGCGGATATTAAGGGAGAAAAAGTGGACGGCCGTTTTACATTCACTCAGTAGTTTGAGTAGAACTTAGCTGTGGAGACCCGGTTGATTTTGGCGATCGGGTTTTTGTTAATAGGACTTACGCGCGCCGATCTTAGAAACCCGGTTTCTTCGTAGATTTATCGTTACTAAACGCAAGATTTTCGTAGAAACCGGGTTTCTAGGCACCCATGCGTAAATCCTGTTAAGATAGATTTGAAGAACTCATTTAATTAGCTAAAATTTCATCTCTATTTCATTCCTGACAGTGAAACTAATAAATAAGAAAACTAATTAGTTAATTTGTCAGGGATTACGGCGATGAAAAAGTTAATTTATGCTGCTGCATTTACATTCCTCCTAGCATCTAATCTGCGTGCAATTGCGGGAGGAGCGATGCAAAATGCTAATGTTGCTCACCTTGTTGGTAGCGCTGCAACTCCTAATAGAGCTGGCTTTCAGGGTGCTACCCATCGTTTTGATGTTCACGTTCAGGGAAGATCTCTTTCAGAAATTGCGATCGCCCTTCCAGACGATCTGAGCATCAGGGGAGGAATTGAGGTCAAAAATCAATCCGGTCAGAAAATCGAGAGTCAAGTATCTGTCAACAATCAAAGAGCAACAGTAGTTTTTGCTCAACCAGTCGCGCCTGACACCACGATATCAATTTATATGCGCGGTATTAATACTCCCGGTTACAGTCGCAATTGGGGATACGTCATATCTGCTAAAATGGTGGGAATAAATGCAGAAATGCCCCTGGGTCGAGTTGGCATTCAAACTTACTGATCGAAAGGTAAAGCTCATACTAGGTTTCAAAATTTCTGCAAGAGTTGCATTGTTTTTGATGATTGAGATGAGGTGCGTCGCTATGATATTGTCCGTTTTGATTCAGAGATTGTTGATGGCGACACACCCTACGAATAATATTGCAAAAATCATGAAATTTTGCGTAAGCTTTAAATTAACGTTATGAGAATTTTGCTAGTTGAAGATGAGCCAGATTTGGGAAAGGCGATCGATCGCACTTTGAAGCAAGAAAAATACATAGTTGACTGGGCCCAAGACGGAAATGAAGCTTGGGAATATCTAGACAATCAGTGGACACAATACACTCTAGCCATTTTTGACTGGTTGCTTCCGGGATTGTCGGGAATACAACTGCTGCACAAATTGCGCGCTAAACATAGCTTTCTGCCAGTTTTGATGCTGACAGCCAAAGACAGGATGGAAGATAAAGTGGCGGGATTGGATGCCGGGGCTGACGATTATTTGGTCAAGCCCTTTGGGATGGAGGAACTGTTAGCTAGGTTGCGGGCGTTGCAAAGGCGATCGCCCCAAATCCAGCCCCAACAGCTACAAATCGGCAATCTCGCCTTAGATTGCGGTAATCGCACGGCTTGTCACCTCAATCAAAACGGCACAAACCAGATAATTTCGTTGACTAACAAAGAGTTTCAATTGTTAGAATATTTCATGAAACATCCGAATCAAATTGTCACTACCGACCAAATTCGGAATCAGATATGGGAAGCCAGTGCAGATGCTTTTAGCAATGTAGTAGCCGCTCAAGTGCGGTTGCTGCGGCGCAAACTCGAATCAGTTGGCTGTGCGAATTTAATTGAAACTGTACATGGTGTTGGATACCGGATGAGAAATTAAAGATAAGATAAAATAAGACGGCGGTTGAAACCGCGGCTACACAAACGATGTCCGCCTCCGCGGACTCAAGAAAGAAGATCGCGTAATTTTACCTTTTGGTGTCCTGATCCCAAGCGTATCTGGCTATAATATAGAAAACTCGATCGCAAAAATGGCTCCCATGAAAGATTTAATTCAACAAGAGTTAGAACAGCTCGATCTAGAACAACTAAAACAAGTATTTAAATTTATTGCATTCCTGAAATTACGTCCCAGATTAGTTACTAATCTAACAGTAGATGAAACTAACTTAGCTGTACTCTACAGCGAATTTGCCGAAGCAGACCAAGAACTTGCAAAACTCGGAATGAGCGAATATGCAGAACTCCTAATAAATGAGGATTAGCCCGGAAAATTAGATATAAAATAATGTGTTATTTGCCTGGTTATATTTATCTTAATAGGACTTGCACACGGGTGGTCAAAACCTTGATTTTAAGCTTATTCTCTCTTTTCTCCTCCTCTGCGTTCTCTGCGCCCTCTGCGGTTCATAAAAAAAGTCTCATGCTCAACCAATTACCAATTATGAAATCTGAAATGTGAATCAAAATAAACTATTTAACCGCACTCGATCGCAATTAGCTCTTTCCTATGCGGCAGTCATGGGTCTGATTTTAAGCTTGCTGGGATTTGGTGTATATAAGGCGATCGCCCACGCGCACTGGATCGCCATAGATCGCGAACTAGAATCAGTAGCCGGGACACTCCACGATAGCCTCGAAATCAAGCTACAGCAGCCGGGACGACTAGAACCAATCGTCTATGAACTTTTGCCAAACCTCCGCATAATTGGAGTTAACGGCGTTAAAGAACAGTTCCGCGATCGCCATATTTTAAGCGCCATCAACCAAAGCTATTACTATATCCGTTTATTTGACTCTTCAGGTAAATTGATTGCTACAGCAGGCACTTATCCTGAAACATTGCCACCGACATTTAACTCGCAACACTGGCAAACAATCGCTGACAGCCAAGGAAATATTTATCACCAAATTTCTGTATTTCTGCATACTAAAACCCAGAAAAACTGGGGATATTTTCAAGTAGGGCGGAGCTTGCAAGAGTTCAATGATTACCTAAGTACAGTCAAATTAATTTTGAAATTGGGATTGCCAACCGCGTTAATTTTGGTGGGCTTTTCTAGTTGGTGGCTGGCAGGATTGGCGATGAAACCAATTTATGATTCTTACCGACAAATCCAACAATTCACTGCGGATGCCGCCCACGAATTGCGGACTCCTTTAGCGGCATCCCAAGCCACAGTAGAATCGGCACTGTTGATGCCAGAATTAGATGAGAAAGAGGCGCGGGAAATTTTGCGAACAGTCGATCGCCAAAATCGACGCTTGACTCAGTTAGTCACTGATTTGTTGTTGTTGGCGCGGATGGACTCTCAACCAAAATCCGAGATCCCTCAGCTTTGTTGTTTGAACGACTTGGTGAGCGATTTAGTCGAGGAATTGGCTGCTTTGGCGATCGCCTCCCAGGTAGCCCTAACCTCCGAAATCCGCGCACAGCAGCAGTTAAATGTTGTCGGAGATGCCGATCGACTTTACCGTCTCGTTACTAACCTAATTGTCAATGCGATCCAATACACTCCCGCTGGCGGAAACGTCACAGTCGTCTTAGATTGCAGTCACATCGAGGCGATAATTCAGGTGCAAGATACCGGAATTGGGATAGCGGCGGCAGATTTAGCGCGGATATTCGATCGCTTTTACCGAGTTAATAGCGATCGATCGCGTCATACAGGCGGTTCTGGGCTTGGATTGGCGATCGCACGGGCGATCGCGCGGGCGCACCGCGGCAGCCTCAGCGCCCGCAGCCAATTGGGTTTTGGCAGCACCTTTGTCCTGCGGTTGCCTTTGTAAGCTACTATGTGAGGGAAACTGACATCTTGCACCATGCTCAAGAACAGGCAAGATGCCTGTTCCACAAAGAGTGATTCTTGTTGTGGGGTGGGCATCCTGCCCGCCCTTAAAAGGCTGATTCAGAATTCTGCAAGATGTGGGGGAAACCGAATATCTTTTTGTGGTAATCCCTTTGGCAATATGTAGCGCGATCGCCCAAAATCAATACATAGTCAGTTGACAGTTGACAGTTGACAGTTGACAGTTGTTGGATATAACAACGAATAACCACTAACTAATAACTAATGACTACTGACTAATGACTACTGACTCCTAAAAACTACCTAGCGAAGAATTATGACAGTTTTAGAACAGGGAACAATCTCAATCCATACCGAGAATATTTTCCCGATTATCAAGAAGTCGCTATACACCGACCACGAAGTCTTCTTGCGGGAACTAATTTCTAACGCCGTCGATGCCATTGCCAAACTCAAAATGGTTTCCCGTTCCGGCGAATACAGCGGCGATATTGGCGAACCACAAATCAATATTGCGATCGACAAAGAAAACAAAACCCTCTCAATTACCGACAACGGCATCGGCATGACCGCCGACGAAGTAAAAAAATACATCAATCAAGTCGCTTTCTCCAGCGCCGAAGAATTTATTCAAAAATATCAAGGCAGTGGCGACGACGCAATTATCGGTCACTTTGGACTCGGTTTCTACTCTTCTTTCATGGTCGCTCAAAAAGTAGATATAGATACCCTTTCCTACAAAGAAGATTCGCAAGCAGTACATTGGTATTGCGACGGTTCACCCGCTTTTGAACTATCAGAATCAGCCCGTACAGAACGCGGTACTACAATTACTCTAACACTCCAAGACGAAGAACTGGAATATGTAGAATCCAGCCGCATTAAGCAGTTAATTAAAACCTACTGCGATTTCATGCCTGTTCCCATCAAGTTTGAGGGAGAGGAACTCAACAAGCACAAAGCAATCTGGCGGGAATCAGCCAGCAATTTACAAAAAGAAGATTACTTAGAACTGTACCGCTACCTCTACCCGTTCCAAGATGAGCCGCTACTTTGGGTACACTTGAATACAGATTATCCTTTCATTGTCAACGGGATTCTCTTCTTTCCAAAACTGCGGCCGGATGTCGATGTTACCCAAGGTAATATCAAGCTATTTTGCAACCAAGTTTTTGTCAGCGATCACTGCGAAGAAATTATTCCAAAATTCTTGATGCCGCTGCGGGGAGTCATTGACAGTACCGACATTCCGTTGAACGTTTCTCGTAGTTCCTTGCAAAGCAATCGCACTGTGCGGAGAATTGCTGATTATATTGCGAAAAAAGTAGGCGATCGCCTAAAAGAACTTTACCGCGATGACCGGGACGAGTACATCCGTTGCTGGCAAGATATCGGCACTTTTGTCAAGTTTGGATCTCTCAACGATGACAAGTTCAAAAAACAAGTCGAAGATATCTTAATCTACCGTAGCACCTACGAACCAACAGCAGAAAAGCCGGAAACTGCAACGCCAGAAGTGCAGGTGCAAACTGAGGAAGGAGATTTGTGGAAAGATGTAAATCCCAAGTCGGAAACTTCTACTTCGACGCAACCTTACACGACGCTGAAAGAGTATTTGGAACGCAATCAAAAACGCCACGAAAATCGGGTGTTTTACTGCACGGAACCTGCGTCTCAAGCAACTTACGTCGCCATGCACAAAAGCCAAGGCTTAGAAGTGCTGTTTATGGATTCTTTCATCGACACGCACTTTATCAGTTTCTTGGAACGAGAATACTCGGATGTCAAATTCTCGCGGGTTGATTCCGATATTGACGACACGCTAATTGACAAAGAAAAAGAAGCGGAAATTGTCGATCCGACAACTAATAAAACTCGCAGCGAACAAGTTAAAGAAATGTTCCAAAAGGCTCTCAATAAGCCGAAAGTGAACATTCGCACTGAAGCTTTGAAGTCTGACTCTGCTGAGGGGGCGCCACCTGCGATCGTCCTGTTACCGGAAGCTTTGCGCCGGATGCGCGATATGACGGCGCTTTTGCAGCAGCAAGCGGCCCAATTCCCCGAAGAACACGTTTTGCTGGTGAATACGTCTCACCCGCTGATTCAAAATCTGGCGAGTTTGAGTCAGGGTGTGATTATTCAAGGTGGCGGTGAGTCTCCGTCGGCGCAGTTGGCGAGTATGATTTGTCACCACGTTTACGACTTGGCTTTGATGGCCCAGAAGGGTTTTGATGCTGAAGGGATGAAGGATTTTGTTGAGCGATCGAACAGCGTCTTGACAAAATTGACTGAACGTGCAATGTAAGAATCCCCCCCAACCCCCCGATGCTTTGGGGGGAGCTAGAGTTTGGTTTGTTGCAGTCTCTATCTCCCTTTGCTAAGGGGAGCTAGAGCTTCATTGTTGCGGGCTGTGTTGGAAACAGCCGGTTTTCTTGTACCCCCTGTACCAGAAAGGCTACAGGGTTTTTCTTATCCCCCCCTTAGCAAGGGGGGCTAGGGGGGTAGTCCGCAGTTGCTATATAATTAGAGGCTGCATCAAAAAACGGTAATCTGGAGGGCAATATGTCACGGAAATGTCAGCTAACGGGCAAGAAGGCGAATAACGGTTTTGCGGTTTCTCACTCGCACCACCGCACTCACAAGTTGCAAGGCGTAAATTTGCAGTGGAAGCGGATTTGGTGGCCGCAGGAGAAGCGCTGGGTAAAATTACATCTTTCTACAAAGGCAATTAAAACCTTGGAACACAAGGGTTTGGAAATTATGGCTAAGGAAGCTGGAATTAACCTTTACAAGCTTTAAATAACCTTGTTAATTGAAAAAAGGGCGATCGTTTAAATTAAAAGTGCGATCGCCCTTACTTTTAGAAAAAAAACGTTCGTAGTGAGGACTTCAGTCCTTCTTCCTAAGTCGAAATTAAAAGTGCGATCGCCCTTACTTTTAGAAAAAAAACGTTCGTAGTGAGGACTTCAGTCCTTCTTCCTAAGTCGAAAT
>NZ_JAAFKD010000034.1:0-35123 GCF_013299165.1 Microcoleus sp. bin38.metabat.b11b12b14.051 | reverse complement strand
AAAAAAAACGTTCGTAGTGAGGACTTCAGTCCTTCTTCCTAAGTCGAAATTAAAAGTGCGATCGCCCTTACTTTTAGAAAAAAAACGTTCGTAGTGAGGACTTCAGTCCTTCTTCCTAAGTCGAAATTAAAAGTGTGATCGCCCTTACTTTTAGAAAAAAAAACGTTCGTAGTGAGGACTTCAGTCCTTCTTCCTAAGTCTAAAAAGAAAGGACTAAAGTCCTCACTACAAACCTAGATTAAAGCCATTTTCGGCATTGTAGCAAATAAGTAATCATCTTTCCCTTACCTTTAACTTCGATCGCACCGCGACTTTCAAAAAAATACTTGTCCTGCAATTGTTGATAAGTTGTCGCTGTTACTTGAATGCACCCAGGCTTCCCGTGAGATTCCATGCGGGAAGCGGTGTTAACCGTGTCTCCCCACAAATCGTAAATAAATTTTTTGATGCCGATTACACCGGCGACAACTGGGCCGCTGTTGATGCCGATTCTGATGCTGAAATCTTGATTGTGGCTATTGCTGAATTCAATTATTGCCTGCTGCATATCCAGTGCCATTTCTGCGATCGCCTCTGCGTGATCTGGGCGAGTAATTGGCAGCCCTCCCACCACCATGTAAGCATCGCCAATCGTCTTAATTTTTTCCAAACCGTGCCTTTCTGCTAGATTATCAAAAGTCGAAAAAATCTCATTCAACAAAGCAACTAATTCTGTGGGAGACACTCGCGCACTCAATTGAGTAAAACCTACGATATCCGCAAATAAGACAGTAACATCAGCAAAAGTATCTGCGATCGTACTATCTCCCAGCTTCAAACGATTTGCTATTTCTTCCGGTAAAATATTTAACAACAACCGTTCTGATTGTTCCTGTTGAACTCGCAGTGCACTTAAAGTATCATTGAGAGCATTAGTTCGTTCTTTTACTCTAAATTCTAACTCTTCATTCAGCTTGTACAGCGCGATTTCAGCCTGCCGACGGGCTGTGATATCCGTACCGATTGCCAGCAGTCCCGCGAACTTTCCTGCCGCATCAAACAGCGGTTTATTTGCCCACGACACCCAAACGCGAGATCCGTTACGTTGAATGCTTTCATTTTCATTCGTCGTATACTCTTCTGGGTTACTTAAAATATTACTCAATAATGATTTCAGGTTGTTTCCCGCTGTATCTGTCTCGGGTATAATTGTCCCAACTGCGTGTTTCCCCAATATTTCTTCTTCCTTGTAACCAAAAAACTTTTGTGCGAATTCGTTAAAAAAAGTAATATTGCCTTCGGTATCTATTTTTAAAATAACGCTGTTAGCATTTTCCACCAATTCTCGATACTTAATTTCGCTTTCCCGTAGCGATTCTTCGGCTGATGCACGTTCGGCAACCGTAGTGGCTAATAGCAGCGAAGTAACTACAATCACGCTCATAAAAGCCTGCAAAAACAAGATTGCCTGATTGATATTTTCCGCTTTGGCAATAAAGGGGCCGCCTCCCTGAGAACCTCCCCAAATAGCGATACTGGAGACAATGAAAGATGCTAAAACAGCCCCGCGCTGTCCGAATTGAATGGTTGCCCAAATCACTAAAGGAAATGGCAAGTATTCAAGGGGATAACCGGAAAGATTGCTATCACTTTTTGAGTTGTATACTAGCCAACTGACAGTTACCAATAACACCAAGCAGATGCCGCGCCAAATTCGACTTGCAAGTGTTTTACGGCGTGTATTTGGTAAATTATATGTCGTTATTTTTTGGTATGTAATAAGTACCAGCGGAGTAAAAATCAAAACTCCTAAGGTATCTCCGAGATACCAATTCCATCGAATTATCCAATATTCGCTCCACTGAACTAGACCAGTCAAACACAGACGTAGCGTACCGAGAGAGCAGTTAATTTGAGTGGCAATTAAAGCACCGCAAAAAACTAAATTGAGTACATCTATTAGCCGTTCGAGTGACGGACGAAATTTGAATTGGTGCATTAAAATAAATGCACAAAAAGCTTGCAGGCAAGCACAGAATGCAGACACTAATCCGATGCTCCAGGATACATTGAGGTTGATAGTGTCGTAAAAAAATACGCCTAAAGCTATGCCGGGCCAAACACGCCAACCAAACAATAAAAGTGCGGCTTGTGCAATTCCTGCGGGCGGCCAGACGCAGGTAGCGAATTTATTCACGCCTGGGATTGAAGATGCTATTTTTGCGGATAAAGCGTAGGCCAAGGCAATGACAGCTATTTTTGCTAAGTATTGCCATTTTAGAGATTTTGAAAATCGCCACAACTTATTTTTGTTTGGGTTCATAGTGATTTTTAGATTTTTAACTAACTATAGCAGTTCGCTCTCTCAGATGAGGTATTGACCAATCAATCTAAAATCTAAAGTTTCAATCTGTACATCATCTCTTGGAGAAAGGCTATAACTTGATTCCGGTAATAAAATAAGTGTTCATTTCGCCTTTACCTTTGACTTCAATTGTGCCTCTACTTTCCCATAAATATTTGTCCTGCAATCGCTCGTAAGTTGCAGGCGTGACTTGAATTTTACCCGGTAAGCCGTGGGATTCCATGCGGGAAGCGGTGTTAACGGTGTCTCCCCACAAATCGTAAATGAATTTTTTGATGCCGATTACTCCGGCGACAACTGGGCCGCTGTTGATGCCGATTCTGATGCTGAAATTTTGATTGTGGGTATGGCTGAAGTCACTAATTGCTTGCTGCATATCCAGGGCCATTTGGGCGATCGCCTCTGCGTGATCGTGGCGGGGCATCGGCAGCCCTCCCACTACCATATAAGCGTCGCCAATCGTCTTAATTTTTTCTAATCCGTGCTTTTGGGCTAGGCGATCGAATGTGGAAAAAATCTCGTTAAGCAAGGAAACTAATTCCTGCGGAGAAATTTGGGAGCTAATTTGGGTAAAACCGACTATATCTGCAAACAATACTGTGACTTCTGCAAAAGTATCGGCGATGATGCTTTGGTCTTGTTTGAGTCTTTCGGCAATCGCTTGTGGTAAAATATTGAGGAGGAGGCGATCGGATTTTTCTTGTTCTAATCGTAAAGCTGCCTCAGCTTCTTTACGAGTTGTGATATCTTCGACAGTGCCTTCGTAATAAAGCAAATTTCCATGTCTGTCGCAGACAGTATAAGCATTTTCAGCAATCCAAATTATACTGCCATCTTGGCGGTAAACTTGAGATTCAAAATCAGATACTTTGCCGTTGGTTCGCATTAAATGGATGACTTCTGCGCGGCGCTCTGGGTATACATAGAGCTGGCTGTTAATATCAGTTAAAGTTCCCATCAATTCCTCACAGGAACTGTAACCGTAAATGCGAATTAAAGCAGGGTTGACGCTGAGATATTCCCCGTCGGGAGTAGTTTGAAAGATGCCGAGTATCGCATTTTCAAAAATGCTGCGGTATTTTGCCTCGGCTTGAATCAGCGCTGCTTCAGCGCGCTGGCGTTGTCGCGCTTCCACTGCAAAAGTTACAGAGTCTGTTAGAGAAACAGCGAAACTTTGTTCTTCAATAGTCCAATAACGGGGCATTCCTATGTGTTCTAAACAGAGAACTCCTGCTGTTTCTCCGCCTATTTGAATCGGCGTATCTAGCATGGAAGTGATGCCTAATGGAATTAGGTATGCTTCCGCAAACTCTCTACTTCTAAAATCTTTTTGGGCGTCAAAGGCAGCAATTGCACGTTCTTCTCGCAATGCTTGAAAATAGACAGGATAGTCTGCTGCTGCTAATTCCATAGCCTCGAAGTGCTGGTTGAGGGCGCGATCGAACAAATCTAGGCACTCCATAAATATTCTAGGGGATAGCGAGAAATAGAATCTTCATTTTTAGATTCAAAAACCAGGCAGCTTACCCCAATTAATAATATCATCCAGATTCCCCGCCAAATAAAATAATTTTTCGGTTGCTCTGTTTGTATTTTTAAACGGTATGCGGTGACTTTTGGACGCAAGAGTATGAGAATTAATGGAGTGAAAATCAAAACTCCCATTGTATCTCCTAACCACCAATTCCAGCGAGCATATAAATACGCTGACCAATCTACTTTGCCTGCTAAACAAAGGGAAAATGCGCCAATAGTGCAACTAATTTTAGTGGGAAGTAACCCGCCAAATAAAATTAAATTAACTACATCTTTCAAACGTTCTAGAGATGGACGAAATCCCAGCCAGCGAAGTACAGTTGCTGCAAAAACAGCTTGCAAAATTCCTCCGAGGCTTCCTCCCAGCCAAACCACGAATATCTGTTCACTTGGGTTAACTAAATTCAGGAAAAACACACCCAAAAGTATCGCAGGCCAGACTTTTGTGCCAAACAATAAAACTCCGGCTTGTGCAATTCCTGCGGGGGGCAAAACTGAGGCAGCAAAGGGATTGATACCTTGAATTGCAAATGCTAGTCTCGCCCCCACGGCGTAAGCAATCGCCACGATAGTTACTTGGGCTAAGTACCGCCAAATTCGAGATTCAGGGAATCGAAGAAACTGATTTAAGTTCAGATTCATATCGAGTTTTAAGTTTTATATAAGTTAATGTAGGTGCAGCGCGCACCTTGCTAGCCTCAATAGATCTCTTGCAAAAGTCTTTTTAATCAACTTTTGGAACGGGCTCTCCGGCCCGTTCCACAGAAAAAACAATTGTGGAACGGGCTCTCCGGCCCGTTCCTAACTATTTTTGCAAGAGGTCTAATATAGGTGCAGCGCGCACCTTGTCAGCCTCAATGTAGGTGCAGCGCGCACCTTACCGTTACAAAAACTTATTTGATAGCGGCATCAATCCACTGTTTCAAGGTAGATATTACTTCCTCAATGAGAATTTCATGTGCTTTATGAGTTGCTCTTTCTACGAGTTCAACCTTGCCTGATTTCAGCAATTTACCAGGCACAATTCGATAGGGAATGCCGATTAAATCGGCATCTTTAAATTTAACTCCGGCTCGTTCGTTGCGGTCATCTAGTATGGTTTCAATACCAGATTGATTGAGTTCTGCGTAGAGTTTTTCGGCGACTTCTACTTGTTGGGCGTCGGAAATATTGGGGATGCTAATGATGGCGTGATACGGGGCGATCGCCACTGGCCAGATTATTCCGTCTTTGTCGTAGGATTGTTCTACGGCAGATTGAGCCAGCCGCGACACGCCGACGCCGTAGCAGCCCATGATAAACGGCATTTCTTCGCCTTGTTCGGTGGTGTAGGTGGCGCCCATGGCTTCGGAGTATTTGGTGCCCAATTGGAAGATGTGGCCGACTTCGATGCCTCTGGCGGTTTGCAAGGTTTGTTCGGGATTGTGCACCGCCCGATCGCCCGCAACGGCCGTTCTAACGCCTACAACCGTTGCAGGTAGGGGAAATTCTTGATTCCAATTAGCCCCCACAACGTGGTATCCTGACTCGTTAGAACCAGTGACAAAGTTTGTTAAGTCAACTGCGGTGCGATCGACCAAACGCAAAAACTTAGAATTTACCTCCTTACTTCCAGCGATATAATCATCAGCAACATCCGGAGCCATATAACCCAAAGGCAAAGATTTAGCCGCCCATTTCCGCTGAGCTTCCGCATCAGGAACCGTCAAAAACAAAACAGTTTTAGCTTGATAATTACCCGCTAATTTGGTCAATTCATTCAGCAACTTTACCTGATTCACATCTTGGTCGCCGCGAATGCTTACCAATACCAAGACAGTCGTGCCATTATCATAAACAGCTTGATAAAGCACATTTTTGACAACTTGCGTCGGAGAACATTTCAAAAACTTGCAAAGTTTATTAATCGTTTCAGTTCCCGGGGTTTCCCGCTTTTCAAAAGTTGTAAAAGGCGAAGCTTGGGCATCAGCAGGCATAGACACAGCCTTCTCCACATTAGCAGCATACAGACCGTCTTCAGTATAGAGAACTTCATCCTCACCCGCTTCTGCCAGCACCATAAACTCTTGAGAACCAGAGCCACCAATTGCACCAGAATCAGCATCTACTGCTCGGAATTCCAAGCCCGATCGGCGCAGCATATTACTGTAAGCTTGAGCCATATCCTGATAAGTTTTTTTCAAACTTTCTTCGCTAGTGTGAAAAGAATAGCCATCTTTCATAATAAATTCGCGACCGCGCATCAACCCAAAACGCGGGCGAATTTCATCACGAAACTTAGTTTGAATTTGATATAGATGTACGGGCAATTGCCGATAAGAACGAATCATATCCTTAGCAATTGTAGTAATTACCTCTTCGTGAGTCGGCCCCAGTCCCACTTCTCGCTGCTGCCTGTCCGTCATAGCAAACATGATACCCTCAGCTTGAGTGTAGGTATCCCAGCGGCCGGATTCCCGCCACAAATCGGCAGGTTGCAGTTGTGGGAGGAGGCATTCTTGAGCGCCGGTAGCGTCCATTTCTTCCCGTACAATTTGGGAGACTTTTTTGAGAACTCGCCACATCAAAGGGAGATAAGCGTATATGCCGCTACCGATGCGTCGGATGTACCCAGCGCGGAGTAATAGTTTGTGGCTGGGAATTTCTGCTTCTGCTGGGTCTTCCCGCAGGGTGACGAAAAGCATTTGAGAGAGTCGCATTGGCTGATTTCCTTAAAATACCGGATGATTGTCATCTCAGATTAAGTTCTGATATTATCAGAACTCAGCCTGATTTGATTCAATATATGAATAAAAGTTTGCAAAACTACCAAAAAGGTATGGCAGCATTTGATAATTGTCACAATCCTACTCTGCAATCTCAGTGGGTAGCCTTAAAAGATGAAAGCAGTTGACAGTTGACAGTTGACAGTTGACAGTTGATGGTTGATGGTTGATGGTTGACAGCTTGCACGAAAAGCCGATCGTTGGCTTGACAGTTGACAGTTGATAGGGAGGTTTATAAACAGTTGATACCAGATAAGTCTCATGACCAGATTCATTCATGACCAATTTGCCAAACAGTATCTCAAAGAACTATTAACGCCTCTTGGCAAAGTCGAAACTAGCCGCGACATTGCTGGAGAAGTGAGACAGATTGACGTTTTCTTTGCCCCGAAAGCGGAACCTGATGTCGAACCCACAGCCCTGGGCATTCTGGGTCAAATTGCAGCAAAACCCGCTGTACTTGAACCATTCCGCAGTCCAGTACAACTGGGAGAAATTCGCAGTTGTCTAGGAAAACTCTTTGATGTCCACGCGGAATATGAACGAGTCGCAGCCAGAGATAATACCCGGATTGCAGAGGCAGACTTGCCTCAACTCTGGATACTGTCGCCGACGGTTTCCGACGCGATGCTAGCGGGATTTGGGGCGACTCCTGAACCTGAAAATTGGGTAAATGGAGTTTATTTTTTGAATCCGTCTCTAAGATCGGCGATCGTTGCGATTCACCAACTCCCGCGCACTCCCGAAACGCTGTGGCTGAGGGTTTTGGGGAAGGGAAATGTCCAAAAGCAAGCTATTGCTGAATTGAGAGAATTACCCTCTGATAATTTATTTCAGTTGAGCGCGTTAGAATTGTTGTACAACTTGCGAACGATTTTAGAAGTCCGCCAAGACACAGATCGAGAAGATCGGGAGTTAATTATGGAACTGTCACCCCTCTATTTGCAACGACTTGATGATGCAACTCAGCGAGGTATCCAGCAAGGTATCCAAGAAGGTATCCAAGAAGGTATCCAGGAAGGTCTTCAGCGAGGTATCCAAGAAGGTATTCAGCGCAGTCAACGCCTGATAGTTGAGAGTATGCTACAAGTAAAATTTGGTGAAATTGATGAAGAATTAGCCAAAATAATCGAGCCTTTGATTCAATTAGAAACCCTCGATCGCACGCGGTTGATTATGCAGCTAGAGCGATCGGAATTACTGGCTCGTTTTCAGCCACAAAGTCAAACGGAATCCTAACTCGCGAGCGCACTCTACTATCTGTAGGGTGCGCCTGATCGCACTTTACTAATATCAGACATGGATGTCAAAAGGCTGTCAATCGCAGGCTAGATGCCTGCGCCACAAGATTTTTGGGATATTTCTATCGATCGTAATTGGTAGCGCGATCGCCCCCGCTTGAAACTTGCCTTTTTTGGGCGAACTCTGCTGCTATCACTCACAAAAAAGCTGATTTCTGACTTTAGAGGGATTTATTTTTCAGCTTCCAGAGCCATAATCAGCAGTAAGGATGACATAACTAGAGAACAGATTTATTACTCATCCGGATTTCACGAACCAAGGCTTCCGTAAGATAAAGCCTGACGAAACAAACGACCATCTAAAAAGTTCCAAATCCCCTACTTAACAGTTAGGGGCAGATTTCAATATGCCTAATTCGGCATCCAACTTTAGGAGGTAATTATGTTTGAAAGCGAGTTATTAATGTCGCTGTACAGTCCAAAATTCAGTATTGCTCAAATGCCAGTAGAAATAGATGTCCCGTTTGACCACCCCGAGATCGGAGGGCTGATGTTTTTGAGCCCTCAGTTTTTCGTGGCATTAATCGCCGGAGTCATCATGGCTTTCGGCTTCCAATTCCTGTTAACGAATTTCTCCATCGCTGCCAAAATCTCAAATTGGGATGAAGCTTTACCCGACACTGACGATGATGACGAGTCGGAAAGTTTAGGCACTAAAGTTCGCAAGATCGAAGGCTTAGTCGGCGGTTGGATTTTAGTCACAGTTAACCTGGCTTTATTTTTAGCTTGTTTTCTGGCGGTCAAACTAACTTCAATTGCCTCGGTAGATGGAGCGGCAATTATTGGTGTGGTCATTTGGTCGGCGTACTTTTTAACGCTGGTATGGCTCGGTTCTAGCGCCGTCGGTTCGATGATTGGTTCCTTGATTAAAACTGCTTTTTCAGGCATTCAAGGCGTCATGGGGACTGCTGGTTCTGCGATCGGCGGCAAGATGGCCAGCGACCAAATGGTCAATACTGTAGAAGCATCTGTGGCTGCTGTACGCCGCGAGTTGGGCTCGGCTGTAGACCCGGATAGCATTCGCGAAACAATCCAAGATTATGTCGGTTCTTTGCAGTTACCGAAGTTGGATGTTAAGGAAATTCGCGGCCAATTTGAAAAGTTGCTGGGCGATGCCGATATCAAATCTCTGGCTGGAAGCGATGTTCTGAAGAATGTTAACCGCCAGACTTTTGTGGATTTAATTAGCAGCCGATCTGATTTTTCTAAGGAGGAAATCACTCAAGTTGCTGACCAACTTGAAGGCGTTTGGAAGCAAACTTTCGGCAAGCAGCAAGACAAGAAAGACCCGAATTTAGAGTTGGTTGATTTTCTTAAGTTTGCGGCTCCGGATTTGTTGAAGTCTGACGAGCTCAACGCCAAGCTGTCTCAAATTCTGGAAACTCGGGAAAATAAATCGACATCCAGCAGCGGTGGCGGCATGAAGCGAGCGATGCAGATGGGTGTGGAAGCTCTAGTTGGCACTGTTTTGTCGCGGACTGATTTGTCGGATTTGGATGTGGAAAAAATCTCTGGTCAGTTGCAGCAACTAACAGAAAAAGGCAAGGAAACAGCTAAATCAGTGGCTTCTAAGGTGGGCGATAAAGTGCCTGCGCTGCCTTTCAATACCGCTAAGGCTGATGTGGAAAATTACTTGCTGAATGCTCAACCTTGGCATCTCAACCGAGAAACTATCAAGCAAGAATTTCGGGATGTTATTTACGACGCAGAAGCTTCTCCGGGAGCAGTTTTGCGCCAGTTAGAGCAGTTGAACCCTGAGTATTTTGCAGGGATTTTGGGCCGCCGCGAAGGGTTCAGTCAGGAACAGGCGAGGGAAATTGCCGAACAGCTTGAAAGCGTGCGCCAAGAAGTTTTGGGAATTGTGCAAGCTGCTGCTGGTGATGAACAATCTCAAGATTTGCGCGGCCGGATTGAGAATTATTTGCGATCGACTGGCAAGGAAGAATTGAATCCTGAAGGTATCGAGAAGGACTTCCAAGCGCTGTTGGACGATCGCGATGTTGGTTTTGAGGCTTTGCGCGATCGCCTGTCGCACTTTGACCGCGATACTTTGGTACAATTGCTCGGTCAGCGCCAGGATTTCAGCCCCGAGGAAGCGGATCAGTTAATCGGACGCCTCGAAAGTTCGCGCGATCGCGTAATTTCCAAAGCTCAAGAATTGCAAGAGCAAGCGAAATCGAAAGCGCAAGAAGTGCGCCAAAAGGTAGAAGAGTATCTTCGCAATACTAATCAGGAAGAACTCAATCCTGAAGCGATAGAGCGCGAGTTTCAAACGCTGTTAAGTGACCCGCAAGCAGGCTTTAAAGCTCTTTCAGAGCGCTTGTCTCAATTCGATCGCGATACACTCGTGCAGTTGCTGTCGCAGCGCCAAGATCTCAGTGAAGAACAGGTCAATGGGGCGATCGACAAAATCGAGTCTGTCCGCGACAACATTATCCACGCGCCGCAAATTGTTGCAGATAAAGCTAAGCAGCAGTACGAGGAAGTTACTGCCAAAATTGGCGAGTACCTGCACAAAACTAACCTGGAAGAACTCGATCCAGAAGGCATCAATCGAGATTTGACCAAATTGTTTGAAAATCCGAAAGAAGGTGCCTTGGCGCTGCGGGAAAGACTCTCTCAGGTCGATCGCGAAACCTTAGTCAAGCTGCTTTCCCAGCGGGAAGATTTGAGCGAAGAACAGATCAATCGGACGATCGATCGCGTGCAAGATTCGATTCGCAGCATCGTGAAATCGCCGCGCCGCTTGGCATCTCGCGCTCAAAAAACTGTCAAGGATTTCCAAGGAAGTTTGGAAAATTACCTGCGGAATACCGACAAGGAAGAGCTCAATCCAGACGGTATCAAGCGCGATTTGCAGTTGCTCTTTAGCGAACCGGGAACGGGGATGCAAAGTTTGGGCGATCGGCTGAAGCACTTCGATCGCGGTACGCTGGTAGCATTGCTGTCGCAGCGGGAAGACATCTCCCAAGAAGAAGCGAACAAAATTGCCGATCGCATTGAATCTGTCCGCAACGAGGTTGTCGAACAACTTCAAATGGTGCAAGACAAGTTCCAGTCAACAATTGACGGGATTTTCGGTAAAATCCGGGATTACCTCAATTCGCTCGATCGGCCCGAGCTCAACTACGAAGGCATCAAGCGCGACTTCCGCAAAGTATTTGACGATCCGCAGGCGGGATTTGACGCGATTAAACAGCGTTTAGGTGAGTTCGATCGCGGTACTTTAGTAGCCCTGCTGAGCTCTCGCTCCGATATTTCCGAGACAGACGCTCACCGAATTGTTGACCAAATGGAAGGAGCCCGGGATGGCGTTTTATTGCGATCGGAACGCCTGCAAACAGAAGCCAAAAAACGCATTAAAGACATCCGGAAAAAGACCAAGCAGCAAGCAGAAGATGCGCGCGAAGCCGCCGCAACCGCTGCTTGGTGGTTGTTCGGTACGGCTCTAACTTCTGTAGTTGTTTCCGCTTTGGCTGGAGCAATAGCAGTAGGCGGAATTTCGGGTTTGTTTAGCTAGAATTTCCACAAGTTTCAATTAAATTTCTCCTGATTCTAGGCTGGCTGTACGCCAGCCTATTTTCTTGCACATCCTCTTATGTTCCTTCCAACAGCAAAACAAGGTTTGTAGTGAGGACTTTAGTCCGCAAAAATTCAGAAGGACTGAAGTCCTCACTACGAACCTTGATTACCAGGTTGGTAGTCAGGACTTTAGTCCGCAAAAATTCAGAAGGACTGAAGTCCTCACTACGAACCTTGATTACCAGGTTGGTAGTCAGGACTTTAGTCCGCAAAAATTCAGAAGGACTGAAGTCCTCACTAGGAACCTTGATTACCAGGTTTGTAGTGAGGACTTTAGTCCGCAAAAATTCAGAAGGACTGAAGTCCTCACTACGAACCTTGATTACCAGGTTTGTAGTGAGGACTTTAGTCCGCATCCAAATTCAGAAGGACTGAAGTCCTCACTACGAACCTTGATTACCAGGTTTGTAGTGAGGACTTTAGTCCGCAAAAATTCAGAAGGACTGAAGTCCTCACTACGAACCTTGATTACCAGGTTTGTAGTGAGGACTTTAGTCCGTAAAAATCTAGAAGGACTGAAGTCCTCACTACGAACTAATGCGCTCTCAAATTTATTAACATGAGACATATCGCATCATTCTTAAGTTGTAAAGTTTATAACAGATTCCTCACCTCAATCCTTAATTACAGTCGGGGATCATCTCTACCCTCAGCAAGATTCTCGCATCCCTATTTATTCGCTAACTTCTATTAAGTAGAAAAACAAGTTTTCCCAATAAGAAAACTGAGCAATACATATTATTCTGGAGGCTTCAATGACATTTACTACTGCCGGCGCTTACGACCAAGGAAAAGCAGAAATTCAGAGCTTGAGCGTAGACGATCAATTAGGTTTGTTGTGGTTTGTTTACACCGAAATGGGTAAGTCAATCACCCCAGCAGCTCCCGGTGCTTCCGGTTCCGAAATCGCTCAGGGCTTGTTCGATCAAGTCAAGCCGCTTCCCCACGAAGAACAACTGCAAGTAATGCGCGACATTGCCTCAAAAGCCAATACAGAAATCAGCCGGATGTACGGCTCGATGAGCCCAGAAACCAAATTAGCTTTTTGGTATTTTCTAGCAGTAGGAATGGACGAAGGCACCATTATTCCCGTACCTCCAGACTATCAACTTCCCGAAGCCGGAAAAGCTTTATTAGGCAAGATTCAGGCCATGGACTTTCAGAAGCAAATTGATTTTCTGCGCGGTACAGTTTTAGAAATGGGTGCCGAAGCCGCTCCGGGCGCTGGCATTTAAAAATAGGACTTACTAAGAAAACCCGGTTTCCACGAAAAGATTCGATGTCGCAACGAGCATCTAGAAACCGGGTTTTTAGCCGTTTGGTAAGTTAGGATTGCACAAGATTAGTCAGTAGCTCGAATTGTGGGGACTCCTGGCCTCACCAACCCGGTTTCTTCCGAGATTTATCGTTACCCAACGCAAGACTCGGAGAAACCGGGTTTCTAGCTGACTATGAGTCAGCCATGAAACTGTCGGTATTTATTGATATCCGCACTTAGCAGCTAATAACTGAATTCAGCGGCTCTATTCCCTACAATTTGCGGCGCACCTGCAATTAAACGCATATCTTCGCAGCCAACTGTGAGCAAGGGCTGACCTAAGTTTAAACGGGCAAAATTACTGTCTTCATGTATTTCTACTTCGCCTTTAATCAAGCCAGTGCGAGACTGAAATTCTCCTTTAAACATTAGCAAATTGCTGCTGTCAACGCTAAAAATATTGCCGCCAAAAGGTAGCGGTAAGGCTAAACTTTGTTTGCTGTAATTGAGACTGCACAGTTGAAGATTTCCTTGGCTAACTGTAACGCGGTAGCCTAGCGGTGATGCTTTTACTGAATCGCTGCCTTCCCAACTAAATTCAGCTAATTCTTTAGGAAGTTTCCAAATTTCGCGCCCGCCGGCTACTGAGTTAGGATTGTCTACGTAGATGTGGGAAATCCAAGCGCCCCATTTTCCTGCATAACTGGCGATCGCACTTACGACAATTAACTCATTGTACTCCATCACGGAACCGAGCCCGTAGGAGGATATATAAATGCCACCTAGGGTTTTTCCTGGCAATACTGAGACAATTTCTAACTCAGAGGGAACCAAGGGGCGCACTCGTGCCACATCTACTAATTGTAAAGTCTGAACAGCATAACCTTGCAGGTGCCAAGGAGCAGGTGAATATACCATTTTAAGTGATTTTATGTATGATATTTTATCTTTATTTTAGCTTAGGCTTTAAAAGAGCAACAGGTTTTAGTATTTTTTCATAAAATCCTAGTAAATTTACCCATAAGAAAGATTAATCTGTAAATAGCTAGCAATTAGTTGACATTTTAGCAAAAGTTAAATATCGTCTACTTAGTGAATATTTATAAGGAACCATTGCCTGTATGCTGACATCTTACAAACCAGATGTTTTCGATAGTTTAGAGCATTTTTTCACAGCCAGAGACCTGCTGGAACAAGCCGAACATAACATGACCGAACTCGGTGCTATTATCCGCAGTCACGGCTTGCAAAAACAGGTGGGTATTTGTTTGCTTCACAAACACTTTGACCTGTCGGATAATGAAAGGTTGGTAGAAGTGTTTGATGGCAACAATGCTTATGTCAAGCCAACCGCAGAATACGGCGATGCTATTCCGTATATGTGGAAGGTAGAACAAAATCAAGCATCAGGTGAATGGGTTTGGTTTCCCTTAGAATTTGTCCGCGTTACTGAGGCTGTGTCGGCAGCAGTTGAACGGTCAGAAGCTGTTGTCAATAACTCGGAATTTCTCAATGAAATTGCGGGTAAACTGGCTGAATTGGGGATGACTGGTATGTTCGGAATCAGCATTTTGCACCGAGATGCAATTAAGGTTGCTGAGGGCGAAATTTTGGTGGAAAGCACAGACGATGAAGCCCGCGTGTTGACTTTTTCTGCTGTTTTGCGCCAGAATGTCGATCGCACAACTTTAACACAAACTCTCTGGCAGTTTCCCCATGCTGAAGGGTTTGAGGTAGGGGCGATGTGTTCTCACTGTTCTCACTGCACTCACTGCACTCACTGCACTCACTAAGATTGGCGAAGTGTCAAAAGTTCGCAGTCAGGACTTTAGCCCTCAAAAGTTCGCAGTCAGGACTTTATTCCTTGTTTTGCAAACTCAGAGGAACGGACTAAAGTCCTTACTACGAACCTGGAGTTTTGAGGAACGGACTAAAGTCCTTACTACGAACCTGATGTTTTCAAGAACGGACTAAAGTCCTTACTACGAACCTGATGTTTTCAAGAACGGACTAAAGTCCTTACTACGAACCTCAAGTTTAATAATTGCGATTTATACGTATTTAATAATGTACAGTCTCCGTCAAAGTATAGTAATTTATCGCTGTCAAAATTGCGATTTTCTAGCTAAAGAAGAGTCAGAAATTCCGCGAGTGTGGCTGAGTTCGGGCACTCAGTTAGCTGTTGACAATGTGCCCGATCGCCTTCAGTATTGTCAAGGGGCTTTTATGCCGAGAGCACCTTGGAGAGAACCGACGCCCGCAGAGTCCGCACTGCTTTGGACAGACGAACCGCCGCCCCACTATGCGGGTGTCGGAATTGTGCGTTTACCTGCGGATGTTTTGGCTTTGTTGGCTGATGCTGCTATCGCTTCGCTAACGACTCCGCTACAGGTGGCTGAGTTTAAATCTCAGGAAAAATGCGCGCAAATACTCGATCGACTAATTGACTATTTTCAGCCTTTTTGTCTGTCGGATGCGCCGCCAGTTATCAGCGGTATGGGCGGCCGACAGCCGGGATTGAGTACGGCGACAATTGATAACAAACGCGGTTGTCGCAACGGTTTGCATACTGATAGTTGGGACAATCTGTCGCTGGATAGAAAGCACGAGGCTACTAATCGGATTTGTGTGAATTTAGGGCGGGATAGCCGTTATTTTTTGTTTGTGAATTTGACTGAAATGGACATTTTTGAAATGCTGGGATATTCTGATTCCCCTATTGGGAAACTTTGGACGCGACAGTTAACCAGTGAGTTTATGCAGCGCTATCCAGAATATCCGGTGGTGAAGCTGAGAATTGCACCGGGCGAGGCTTATATTGCACCGACTGAAAATATGATTCATGATGCTTCTACGGCAGATATGAAGCATTTGGATGTTAAGGTGATGATGCGCGGTTATTACAGGATTCCAGTATGAGTTTTGCGGTTATATCGTTTCCGATTGTATCGTCAGGTGATTTAACCGCAGAGAACGCAGAGGGCGCAGAGAGAGAAGAAAGAAAGATGAATAATTCAGATGCTACCCGATTTGATATTAGCGAAGCTTGGGCGAGAGGATGGCACTTTCAAATATCTTTTCTAAAGAGACCCAAAACAATGGGGATAAATTGCATATTTTGGGCAGCGTCGAAGTCCACCCCACAATAATTTGATTGTTTATTAACATACAATTTAAATGCAGAACAGCTTAAACGATCGCGAAAAATTGCAGGAGTCGATCGCGCTTTACGAACAGGCGATCGTCCAAAATCCCAATTCGCCCTCAGCTTACCACGAATTAGGCAAAGCCCTGCAACAAAACGGGCAAATTGCCGCAGCCGTCGCCTGTCACCAAAAAGCCATTCTCCTGCAACCAAACTTTACCGCCGCTTACTTCCCGTTAATGTACGCGCCCCTACCCAAAGATTCTCCTCTCCTTGACGGCTTGGTGGCTCTTTACCGCGAAGTAATCGAGATTTTGCCAAATTTTCCATTGGCGTACATTAACTTGGCAGTGACCCTCAGCAAGCAGGGAAAAATCCAGGAGTCGAGATCCCTTTTTCAAACCGCAGTCCGCCTGCAAACTGTAGCATCTCGCCCGGAACTCTCCCAAGTAAAATGGAATTCCACCGCATTGCGCGAACCCGATTTCATCATCATCGGTTCTCCGAGGTGCGGCACAACATCTCTGTACAAATATATCACTGCACACCCTCAGATTTTACCCGCGGCCAATAAAGAAATCTGTTTCTTTTCCGAACATTTCAACAAAGGATTAGCGTGGTATCAAGCGCACTTTCCGCCGCACATAGAAGGGCAGCATTTTTTGACTGGAGAAGCAACTCCGACTTATCTAACTCACCCGCTAGCTGCGTCAAGATTGCACGGGTGTTTGCCAAAAGTCAAGCTGATTGTAATTTTGCGAAATCCAGTCGATCGCGCTTTTTCGCACTATCAAATGCTGGTGAGGCGCGGTACGGAATCCAGGACGTTTGAGGTGGCGATCGATTCCGAGTTGCAATTGCTCGCAGGCGCCACCGAAGTTAGTTTAGCAGATCAAAGTTATTGGAAAGATTCTCACTACATTTACAAAAGTCTTTATGCTTGCAGCCTAAAACAGTGGATAAAACTTTTTCCCAGAGAACAGTTTTTGATTTTGCAGAGTGAAGAATTTTATGCAAATCCGGCTGCGACACTCAGCCAAGTTTTTGAGTTTTTAGATTTGCCCGATTATCAACTCAGCGATTACAAACAATATAACGGTGGTAATTATCAGCCTGCGGATGATGTTGTCAGACAGCGACTGCGCGAGTATTTTCAGCCGCACAATCTAGAATTAGCCGAATATGTGAATAGACAATTTGCATGGTAAATATAGCAGTGGACAGCACATTCTATAATTCAATAAATTTCAGTATCAATAATCCTGTAGGGGCGGGTTCACCAACAGCTTCAAAAGTAGCAGACAGGTTAAATAAACCCGCCCCCACCCCACCAACAAACCCCAATAAACATGGGTGCAAGATATGACATTAATGGACATTGCCATATCCTAGCTCGAAAAATTAGCGCGAAATCTGCCATCCCGAAATAAAAAAAATCTCGCACTTGAGCAGAGACTGCTTGAATTTGTGCTACAAATAAACAAACCAACAATCTTCAACCTCACGCCTCATGGATGAAAACCGCCTCCAATCATACCTGAACCTGATTCAATCCCTGCTGAATTGCCCCGCCGGCGAAGAAATGGAACTGTTGCAAGAGCACTCAGAGTTAGTTGACTCAAACTTGATTGAAGTGATGCAGCAAGTGGCGAGTCGGATGGCGGCGGATGACGAACAAAATGCTGCGGTTTTTTTGCAGCAATTGGCGACTCAAATTAGTCAAGCTTTGGGCACCAGGGCCCAGGGAGAAAATGCAGAGGGTAATTCTGCTTATCTGCCATTGATTAAACAACTGCTAAGTTGTCCTAGCGGTGAGGAAGATCAGATTTTACAGGATAACTCCCAATTGCTGGATGCTGGGTTTTTGCAAGCTTGCGAGGCGGTAGCGGCAACTTTAGTACAGCAAGGAAACGAGAATGCGGCTAATTTTTTGCGGAATCTTGCCAGTCAGGTAGGGGAATTCTTGAGGATGGATGAGGAGGAAGATAGGGATAACTCTGAGGGGGGAAATCCAGAAGAGTATTCAAACTTTATCCTAGAATTATTGCAAGCAGAACAAGAAAGCAATAGCGATGTTGCGGTAGTTTACCCCATTCTCAAGCAACGGCAACATCTTCTTAATAACCGTTTCGCGGAAACTTTACAGCAAGTAGCTAGTAATTTAATTGCTGAAAACCCAGAAGCAATTGAGCATATTGTCGCCCTTATTGAAAATTTGAGTATTCATATTAGTCAGTTTCCTCTGGGGAGAAGAGCGAATAATATTGAAATTGCTATTACAGGTTTTCAAATAGTTTTAAGTAATCGGGAACCGGGAAGCGAAAAATGGGCGCAGACGCAAAATAATCTGGCAAATGCCTACCGTGACAGAATCACGGGAGAGAAAGCTCAGAATATCGAACTGGCGATCGCATCTTACACCGCTGCTTTATCCGTTTACACCCCCGATGCCTTTCCCGAAAATTGGGCAGGGACGCAAAATAATCTGGCAAATGCCTACAGTGACAGAATCAGGGGAGAGAAAGCTCAGAATATCGAACTGGCGATCGCATCTTACACCAATGCTTTAGAAGTTTACACCCGCGATGCCTTTCCCGAAAATTGGGCAGGGACGCAAAATAATTTGGGAGAAGCCTACCGTAACAGAATCAGGGGAGAGAAAGCTCAGAATATCGAACTGGCGATCGCATCTTACACCAATGCTTTAGAAGTTTACACCCGCGATGCCTTTCCCGAAGATTGGGCAATGACGCAAAATAATCTGGCAATTGCCTACAGTAACAGAATCAGGGGAGAAAAAGCAGAGAATATCGAACTGGCGATCGCATCTTACACCAATGCTTTAGAAGTTTACACCCGCGATGCCTTTCCCGAAAATTGGGCAACGACGCAAAATAATCTGGCAACAGCCTACAGTAACAGAATCAGGGGAGAGAAAGCCGAGAATATCGAACTGGCGATCACATCTTACACCAATGCTTTAGAAGTTTACACCCGCGATGCCTTTCCCGAAAATTGGGCAGCGACGCAAAATAATCTGGCAACAGCCTACTATTCCAGAATCAGGGGAGAGAAAGCCGAGAATATCGAACTGGCGATCGCATCTTGCACCAATGCTTTAGAAGTTTACACCCGCGATGCTTTTCCCCAAGATTGGGCAATGACGCAAAGTAATCTGGCAAATGCCTACAATGACAGAATCAGGGGAGAGAAAACCGAGAATATCGAACTGGCGATTGAGTGTTACATGAATGCTTTAGAAGTTCGTACCCGCGATGCCTTTCCCCAAGATTGGGCAATGACGCAAAATAATCTGGGAAGTGCCTACCGTTACAGAATCAGGGGAGAGAAAGCAGAGAATATCGAACTGGCGATTAAGTTTTACCGACAAGCCTTAGAAGTTTACACTCCTTCTGCCTTTCCCCTTGACTGTCTCATAACGGGGTGCAACCTCGGCAACCTTGCCTTTGAACTCCAAGACTGGGAAAACGCCATTTACGGCTACGAAACAGCCATCACCGGCGTCGAACAAAGCCGCGCCTGGGCAGCATCCCAACGCAGCAAACGCCAAATCCTGGAAAATGCCTTGCCCATCTACGAAAAATTGGTACTTGCCAGCATCCACCTAGAACGCTACCACACAGCCCTCCTCACCGTCGAACGCAGCAAATCTCGCACCCTCATCGAACTCCTCGATGACGCCACACTCGAACCCAAAAACAGCACCCCCCAACAAAAACAAAGCCTCGGCCAACTCCGCAAGCAAATAGCCTCCCTCCAAGACTTCGACAGTAACGAACCCACCGACACCACCGACAACAGCAACCAGGAAAACCGCAGTATTTCCTCCAAATTAGAACCTCTTCAAACAACCACTTCCAACATCGAAACCGAACTAAAAAACCGACAACAGCAACTCACCCAACTCATCACAGAAATTAACGATCCCGAATTCACCCTCACCCAACTCGTCATCCCCCAACTACCCGACTTTACCCAATTCCTCGACAGCGAAACCGCCCTCATCGAGTGGTATCTTCCCCCAAACCCAGAAAATGGCTTTCATGCCTTCATCGTCACCCTCGCCGCCGAAAAACCCCCGAAATCCCCCTTACTAAGTGAGACTTCAAATCTTGTCCCCCCCTCACAAAGCAACACTCCAAATCTTGTCCCCCCCCTTACCAAGGGGGGGCTAGGGGGGGTTCAAACCCAAATTCCCAGCGAAATTACCGGGCTTAAAACCCAAATTCAACACCTAGCATTCACCCCCGAAAACCGCCAACAACTCGACACCGACATCACCACCTACCTCAGCGACTACCGCCAAAAAACCTGGAGTCAAGCCCTCAGCAACCGCCTACCAATCCTAGCCAAATCCCTACACCTCAACCAACTCCTAGAAAAACTACCTCCAACCATCAAAAAACTCATCCTCATCCCCCACCGGAATTTACATTTGTTACCGCTTCACGCCTTACCCGCCACCCGAAAATTAGCAAACAATCAAACTCAAACAGATTACTTGCTAGAACTCTACCCCAACGGCGTACAATACGCACCCAGCAGCCAATTTCTCGACAGACTCCACCAACGCCAACGCCCGCAAACCACGAAAATTGTCCCCTTATTCGCCATCGAAAATCCCACAGAAGACTTGCGCTACACCGAAATTGAAGTTGCAGAAATTTCCAGCCGCTTCAACCCCCACGCCCACATTTTGAAAAACCGCGCAGCCACCAAAATCGCCTTTAACTCCGAAGCAACTCTCACCAAATTAACTGCTTCCCACTACGCCCATTTCTCTTGTCACGGTAGCTTCGACTCCAACAATCCGATGAATTCAGCTTTAGTGCTAGCTGGAGAAGCAGCGCAAACTCCCTTAGTTTCCTCTGAACCACCCTTAGAAACACCAGAAGAAGCAGATAAAAGTTCCTACCTAACCTTACGCAATGGTAATCGGTTTCGGCTAGAGACTCAATGCTTGACACTCAAAGAAATTTTCGCTACTCTCAACTTACCATCCTGTCGCCTAGTCACCCTTTCCGCCTGTGAAACCGGATTAGTAAGTAGCGTTTCCACCGACGAATATATCGGTTTAGCTAGTGGTTTCCTCTATGCCGGTGCGACGAATGTTGTCAGTAGTTTATGGTCAGTTAGCGATTTTTCCACCGCCTTTCTGATGATTCGCTTTTATGAAAACCTCAAAAATGAAAACTTGTCAGTTTCTCAAGCCTTACAAGCCGCCCAAAATTGGTTGAGAACCATTAACCGCGCCGACTTTTTAACCTGGTTGACAAACGATGTCAAAATCCCCGAAGATAAAGTCAAGGACATCAAAAATTTCGTGCGTCGCCTTCCCAAGCAACCCTTTGCCGATCCTCAATACTGGGCAGCTTTTTGTGCCATTGGCATATAATTATGGTAGGGGCGGGTTCACCAATAATTCCTGGTAAAAATGAATAATATCATAAACCCGCCCCCACCCACTAATAATACAAATAGACCTCTTGCAAAAGTCTTTTTGATTGAGTTTTGGAACGGGCAAGATGCCCGTTCCACAGAAAAAAATATCTTTGTGGAACGGGCATCTTGCCCGTTCCTAACTATAATGAAATAGCCCTGGGACTTTAGTCCGCAATATTGAGCGGACTAAAGTCCGCACTACGAACCGGGTCGAGGTCTTTCGACCGGACATGATATTATAGATGGTTGGTGAAGGAAGGGCGGGTTTACGAGATTGTTGGCGGGTTTTATAGATGGTTGGTGAACCCGCCCCTACAGTTTTGCCTAATCGGATTGGCAGTTGGTATACTATACGAAGATTTCCCTAAAATACAAATAACTGAAAACCATGAACAACTTTCTCCATAGTTCAGAAACCATTCTCGACTTCCTCACCTTGCTGGAAGTAGAACATAAAACCAGCAACCTATTTAATCCTGCGATTTGGCAAGACCTAAATCAACTAAATTTAGTTTTAACTAATATTAGTAAACCCGATGAAATTGCTGATGCAATACTAGACTGGTGTGAAAAATATCCTCAAATCATGGACGAATTCAACGAAACTAATTGGTCACAACTGCGCGGGGATATGTTTGATGAAGACGAACCAGAAATTCAAGCTGCACCCCCATCAAACGAGGCAGATATTATTCGCAATCGAGATAGAATCCAAAAAACAATTCAGGATAATCAGCCGAATCCAGACAACACTCCCGAAAACAGTCCAGAAGATTAAGGTGGGCGCAAATAAACCTTGCTATGTAAAAACATATAAAGTTGCTGAAACCCTGCGATTGCTTCACTTCACTTCGTTTCGTTCGCAATGACATATTTGTCAATACGCTTGGGTTAGAATTGTCATTGCGAGGAACGAAGCAATCGCAAAGTCTATTTTCACATAGCTTTTACTCTCTTGACGGGCTTATCTGAACCGTATTGAGATACTTGTGTATTTTTTCACTCATCTACTTAATCATAATGTCCAATAAACCAGATCCGATTTACTATGCCTTAAACGTTAACCTATTTGCCTTCACCCTGCAATCAGGTTCATACTTAAATTCGCCAGAACAATTTAACGAACCTCCCGAAAAAATCAAGCACAACTATGAACAACTATTAAAACAAAATTTTAGTTCAAAGCTAAATCTCCCTAATTCATTCCCCGAATTGCGTCAAGATTTTCCGAAGTCAGACAACTACGACTTACTAAATAGCCAAGAACCAGGAACCAGAGAATATTTTTTGCTTTCAAGCCCACAGAAAAATCAAAATCCAACTCAGCCTAAACCTTTATATCGTCTAGTGGTGTATCCACAAAAACTTAGCGATAGCTACGCTTTATTAATTAATGTTTCTCGTCCGCAATCTCCAGGTTTTGATGGCGTAGACTTAAACGAAGTCAGCGAATTTAACCCCAACAAATGCTTAACTCTCGGTAAACACCAACATTTTATCGGAGAAACCTTACTCATCACCGCTTATTTGTCTGAACCAAAACCAAATAATGCTGAATCTTTAAGAATTCATGCCGAAACCTTGCTGCATCAACTACTTGGTTTTTGTCCCGACTTTTATCAAGCCGATACATTTTTAGATAGTTACATCGTAGAATTTAGCCAACCAAAAACATCAAAAACTCGCTATCTTGTGCTGTTCTATTTTGCCGATGCGACTTCAGAACAACTAAAAACCATCTATTTTGACTTACCAGAACTATTTTTATACTATCATAAAATCACCAAGGCTTTCCAAGATAGTCGAAAATGTGCCGATGAACTCCAAAACTTAATTCTCGAAGAAATTGAAATTAAATCAAAATTGCCAGAATCTTTAGATTTGGAAATCTTAAAAAACCGACTCAAAGATATCTTAAAAACTGTTCCTGAATATACTTTAAAGTTCCGCGATCTAGAAGATAGTTTAAATACCCTGAATATTCACATCAGAAATTACCAACTCAAGGTCAAACGCCTGCAAACTCAAGCCAACGATCCTCTAGATTTATTTAATCGGTTTGCGGAACGAGAAAGCCAAACCTTTCAATTGCAAATTCAAGCCGACCTCAACTACTCTAAACCGGGTGCTCAATTATTAGATCAGGCGATCGCCAGTATACGCGGTTTAGTCGAAATCGATCAAGCCGAGACCGATCGCACTTTAGCGCAAAACGAAAAAAAGAGCGATCGCAAATTAGAGAATACCATTCAATCCGTCGGTACCGGTATCGGCGTAGGAATCGGCTTTGCGGGAATTCTCGCCAGCAGCTACCCCTTGCTGGTAGACAAACCTTTGCACTTACCATCACCCCAATATCCAGCGCTGCATCCCTTCGTAATTTCCGTTACACTTAGCTGCATATTGGGTGGAGGTTTGGGATGGCTAGCTTGGTGGGGCACTCGAAAACTGCTAACAAAATCATCCCCTTCTACCCAAATACAGGGTTCCGCGCAAACAAGTTTGGGTACTTCTCAAAATCCAGAGGTGGCAATTTCCCAGGAAACCGAGTCCCGGCGATAGTGGTTTTCCCCATCCACCCGGCGGTTGAAACCGCGGCGATACAAACAAAACCCGCCTCCGCGGGTTGAAGATTCCACCCGGTGATTTCCCCCCATCCACCCGGCGGTTTCTCCCCCCCATCCACCCGGCGGTTGAAACCGCGTCTACACAAACAAAACCCGCCTCCGCGGGTTGAAGATTCCACCGGTGATTTCTCATCTCCGAATACCCTCTTCGTCCGCGGAGGCGGACATCGTTTGTGTCGCCGCGGTTTTAACCGCCGAGGCCCTCTTCGCCGTATTCCTAATCTCCGAATACCCTCTTCGTCCGCGGAGGCGGACATCGTTTGTGTCGCCGCGGTTTCAACCGCCGGGGCCCTCTTCGCGGTTGATTAAATCTTACTCCAATCCCTGCAAAACCCCAGTCAAAATTTCCAAAATGATCTCGATATGTTCCTTCTCAATAATCAACGGAGGCGACAAAGCAATAATATCACCAGTAGTCCGCACCAGCAACCCTTTTTCAAAACACTGCAAGAAACAATCAAAAGCACGTTTCCCCGGCTTCCCAGGAATAGATTCCAACTCAATCCCCGCCACAAGTCCGAGATTCCGAACATCAATTACATGGCGCACACCTTTTAAAGAGTGAACCGCATTTTCCCAATAATCAGCCAACTTATCAGCCCGTTCAAACAGCCTTTCTTCCTCATAAATATCCAGCGTCGCCAAAGCCGCCGCACAAGCCAGGGGATGCCCAGAATAAGTATAACCGTGAAAAAGCTCGATCGCATTTTCAGGAGCATTCATAAAAGCATCATAAATTCCCTCCTTCACAAACACCGCCCCCATCGGGACAGTACCGTTAGTTATCCCCTTCGCCGTCGCCACAATATCGGGAACCACCCCAAAATATTCAGTTGCAAAACTCGCACCCAGCCGCCCAAATCCGGTAATTACCTCATCAAAAATTAGCAGAATTCCGTACTTGTCACAAATCTCTCGCAGGCGCTGCAAATAACCTTTCGGCGGAATCAAAACCCCCGTAGAACCAGCAACAGGTTCGACAATTACCGCCGCAATATTAGACGCATCATGCAAAGCCACAATCCGTTCCAATTCATCCGCCAAATGCGCGCCCCATTCCGGTTGTTTGCGGCTGAAAGCATTGTGTTCTAAATTGTGAGTGTGAGGTAAATGATCGACTCCCGTCAACAAACTGCCAAAAAACTTGCGGTTTGGGCCGATACCGCCGACAGAAATGCCTCCAAAACCAACACCGTGATAGCCGCGTTCCCTACCAATCAATCTTTGGCGAGTTCCCTCACCTTTCACCCGGTGATAAGCAATCGCAATTTTTAAGGCAGTTTCGACTGATTCGGAACCGGAATTAGTAAAGAAAACGCGATCGAAATTACCCGGAATCAACTTCACCAAACGTTCCGCTAATTCAAAAGCACCCGGATGTCCCATCTGAAAAGGTGGCGCATAATCGAGAGTCGATACTTGCTTGTGAATTGCCTCAATGATTTTCGGGCGACAGTGGCCTGCATTCACACACCAAAGCCCTGCAATCCCATCTAGAATTGAGCGATTATCATCGGTTGTAAAGTGCATATCTTTTGCAGAAGCCAATATTCGCGGATTGGCTTTAAACTGTCGGTTGGCGGTGAAGGGCATCCAGTAAGCATCCATATTTGTCATGTTTTTTTATCCTTTTATATTGATAGAAAAATGGGCGGTTGAAACCGCTTCTATACAAACGATGTCCGCGACTCGACTTCGCTCGCCGAACACCTCGGCGGACTGAACAACATAAGGTGATTTTCACCGCCTTTGTCTTCAACCCGCGGAGGCGCGTGAGTGTCTGTGTAGATGCGGTTTCAACCGCCGTCTCATTTTAATTCACGATCGCCCTTAATTCTCGATCGCCCTTAATTGACGATCGCCCTTAATTGACGATCGCCCTTAATTCTCGATCGCACCTTAATTCTCGATCGCCCTTAATTGACGATCGCCCTTAATTCTCGATCGCCCTTAATTCTCGATCGCCCTTAATTCACGATCGCCCTTAATTCACGATCGCCCTTAATTGACGATCGCCCTTAATTGACGATCGCCCTTAATTCACGATCGCACCTTAATTCTCGATCGCACTAACCGACTAATGCTGCAACAAACCAGTCAGCATTTTCACAGGCCGCCCATCGTAGGGCCACGCGAAAGCATGACGAAAAGCAGCATCTTGACAGGCTTGTAACTGCCGAAAATCAATGATATCCAGAGTCAACAAATTCTCATACTCAAAAGGTAGCCGCACATTGTGCAATCCCGCGTTGTCGGTGCAAATAGCAATATCCACACCAGCCTCAAAACATCGATCGAATACTACCTTCAATTCGCACATATCCTGCAACGTCCCCGTCTTGAGATAGGTAGTAGGGCAAACCTCCAAGCATTGACCACTGCGTGCGATTTCTGGCAGTAGTTCGGGATATTTTAGGGGAATTTGAATCCCGTGACCGATACGCATCAGATAGGGCAGAAGTTCGGGGTAACAGCCGGACGTAGTTTCGTAAAGGTGGCCGGTAGTTTTGACGCCGATCGACCTTGCGTACTGATACAATCCCACAAACTCATCCAAACGATCGCCAATAGCAGCATCACCGCCCGCCAGATCGATCGCACAAACATACTCTCCCATCTCGGCCGCCAAATCCACAATCGCCCGATTCACCTCATAAGGTAAACGCGAGTGCATACACAAAATTTGGCTAGTCACAATCGGACAATCACTAATTTGACTCGCCTTACCCACAACCCGTACAATTTCCGCCATCAAATCAATGCGTTTCGACTGATTCAAATGCTCAGGAGTCCGCAAATAAGGAGTATAGCGCAACTCCAAATAAGCCAGATTCTCAAACACGTAAGCGCCGCGCATCAACCGATAGATGAAATAAGGCAAAGTCTCAACAGTTTGAACGCTTTCTACCAGCGTGTGCAGTTCCAAATACTCGTCGAGAGTATTGCGCGGGCGAGTGTAAAAGTCCTCAAACGCAGAATATTCTTGAAAGCGATCGACCATTTCAGCATTATGGCGATCGAAATACCGCCACAAAATCCGAGGAACCACAGAACCGCCTAGGTGTCGGTGCAACTCAGCGTGTAAAGTCATGCGATTTTAGATTTTAGATTTTGGATTTTGGATTGAAGAATTGAAGAATTGAAGAATTGAATGATTAGAATTGCATTCATTTCTAACATATCTGGAAATTATCTGCGTTCATCTGTGTGTATCAGCCTTAAATCTGCGGTTTCTGTATCAATGAATAATTTATGCAATTCAAATCCATAGAAAAATTTGTCATACCAGTCCCCCAAACAAAACAACCGCGGGTTAGATCCAAACCCGATCCTACTCCTTTCCCCTCTCCCTTCCCACCTCCCCCGATCTTGCTGGAAGTAGGTTTTGAGCGCCATAGAGCCTCAACTACAGCGGTTCTCAAAAAAGTGAGGATAGCCCTATGCCCTATGCCCTATGCCCTATGCCCTATGCCCTATGCCCTATGCCCTATGCCGGATAGTACCTCATCTTTTTGAGAAAGGCTATATCTCAATTGTAACAAAAATTAATTTGACATCCGGAACACGTTCGTACATAATCAGAGTTTGTGTCAACCTGAACTGAACGCGAGAAACCCTTGGCTAACGTAGTTGTGATCGGCGCCCAGTGGGGCGATGAAGGAAAAGGCAAAATTACCGATTTGCTCAGCAAATCCGCAGATATCGTTGTCCGCTACCAAGGGGGCGTCAACGCCGGTCACACGGTGGTAGTCAACGGACAGACTTTCAAGCTGCACTTAATTCCGTCGGGGATTCTTTACCCCGATACAGAGTGTATCATCGGCTGCGGCACGGTAATCGACCCTAAAGTTTTAATAGAAGAATTAGATCAGTTAGAAAAACTGAATATTTCGACGGCTGCGCTGATGATTTCCCAGACTGCTCACGTTACGATGCCCTATCACCGATTAATCGATGTAGCATCGGAAGAGCAGCGAGGAAATTATAAAATCGGGACGACGGGACGCGGAATCGGCCCTACTTACGCCGACAAATCAGAACGCACCGGTATTCGGATGCTCGATTTAATGGACTTGGAAGGGTTGCAAGAACAACTGGAATGGACGATCGAGCATAAGAACGTCATTCTGGAAAAACTCTACAATTTGCCGCCTCTGAATCCGCAAGATGTCATTGATGAATATCGAGTTTATGCGGAACGTCTGCGCCCGCACGTAGTAGACAGTTCTCTGAAGATTTATGAGGCACTTCACAAACGGAAAAATATTCTGTTTGAAGGCGCCCAAGGCACTTTATTAGACTTAGATCACGGCACTTATCCTTACGTGACTTCCAGCAATCCGATCGCAGGCGGTGCTTGTGTCGGAACCGGAGTCGGCCCCACAGCGATCGATCGGGTAATTGGAGTTGCCAAAGCCTATACAACTCGCGTCGGAGAAGGCCCCTTCCCTACGGAAATGGTCGATGGAATTGGCGCAGTTTTGGGCGAGAGAGGTGCAGAATTCGGCACTACAACCGGCCGCAAACGCCGCTGTGGCTGGTTCGATGCAGTCATCGGCCGCTACGCAGTTCGCATCAACGGCCTTGATTGTTTAGCAATTACCAAACTAGATGTTTTGGATGAATTAGAAGAAATCAAAGTTTGCGTTGCTTACGAAATTGACGGCGAACGATGCATAGATTTCCCAAAAAGTTCGCGGATATTTGCTCGCTGTCAACCAATTTATGAAACCCTTCCCGGTTGGAAACAGTCCACCGAAGAGTGCCGCAATTTGGAAGATTTGCCGTCGCAAGCTTTGGATTATCTCAAGTTTTTAGCAGATTTGATGGAAGTGCCGATCGCAATTGTATCTCTCGGAGCCAGTCGCGACCAAACTATTATTGTCGAAGACCCGATTCACGGCCCGAAGCGGGGGTTATTGTCGGCTGACAGTAGGCCTGTAGTAGCACAATCATGAGAGTTTAAGCTAAAATGTAATGACGAGAAAGCTTAATCAGTACAGTTTGAAACTTTTGGCGGTGTCGGCATGACCAATTTAGTTAAAGGCGACAGCGGATTAGTACAACTGACCCACGGCGATATCAAACGCATTATTGCCCACCAAAAGTTGTTCGGATTAGATGAATTGCAGAAATATTTGTTTCGTTTCTGCAAGACGATGCTAACGGCTGATGACTCTCTGGTCAAGCAGTTTAGCATTTACAATCTCGTACCGTCTGTTCTGCTCTACGGGCCGCCTAATACTGGTAAAACTACACTCTGTTACTTACTTTTCGACCAAATAAAGCAAGAAGTTACTAATGAAATCAACTTCTATACTGTTGACGTTGGGAGAATGCTCGACCCCGCTTTAGGGCAGTCTTCACGAAATCTAGAGCAAATATTTCAAGATTTGCGTAAAATTTCTTCAGATGGTTCATCAGTGTTTCTATTATTGGATGAACTAGATGCTTTTTGCATGAGTCGCAGTCGCGCACAGGAACACGATGCTGTTCGCAGAGCTATGACAACTTTAATGCTACAACTTGACAATCTTCAACCGTCAATAAGTCAGCGTTTTTTAGTATTTGGCATTACTAATGTGCCTAATCTAGTGGATACAGCAGTAGTGCGTAGATTTTCTTTAAAACAAACTGTCGATCCCAGTTTATCGCGGGATGAATTCAAATCCTATCTTGACTATTTGAATAAGCCAATTAAACATAATACTAAACAAGAAGATTTGCCAAAGTTGTACGGCATCTACCAGCGCCGCGCCTTTACAGCAGGGGATATCAAAGCTTTGTATAAAGTGTTACTAATAGATGTAATATGCGGCGATCGAGATATCTCTATATCTGAAAGGCTTGTGGAGCTTTTTGAACAGGGATTTTCGACCCGCCAACACTTAGATAAAACATACAAGGAGTTATTAGATGCCTAAGAAAAACTTTGAAACTGATGAAGATAAAATGATTTATCATTACGAAGTCCATAGAGATATGATTAAGTGGGTAATCGAACAAATGGCTAAAGAAGGTATTCCCTGCGAAAGAACAAAAGGAAACAGTCCAAAAGGTGATATTTTGATAATTAAGCCTGAAGACGCTTCACGAGTAAAAGACATAATTCGGCAGATTCAAAGTAAATATAATCGTTAGAGAGTCCCATGCCACACATTGAAATCAAGACCAAAGAGAATATCTATCCAGGTGAAGCTCAGAAAATTATCGACAAACAAACTGTTGTTGCAGTTATTACTACAGGAACCATTTCTCCTGATGCAAAAAAGCGGTTTGACCAAGCAGGGATAGCTTGGGCTGAGAATGTCCCAGAAAGTGAATTTAGGGAATCTGAAGCTAAGGAGGAAGGATAATGTTAGACATCGGCTTTATTTCCAAGGATGGTAGTTTAACCAACAGTGTAGAACTGACGGAAGATTTTTACTTGTGGTTGGCAAAGTCAGAGTTTTCCAAAATCGGCAAATCAGTAAGAAGAAAAATACAGATAGATGGGGAAGAGGATATGTTATCTGTCGTGCCGTTAAGTAAAGGTAATAGTAAGAAGTTAAAAGAATTTTTTCGCGATGAGGTTGTCCGCGAAAGCGATGCTGTCATGACTAAACTAGGAGATAGCCCTTCCAAAGAAGAGTATCAAGCAGGAACGTACCGTTTGAGGAAAATGCACGAACTCCTGAAGTGTGTGGAAAACGAAAAGTATCAATACCTTCAGCGAAATTAATTAAGCGCGATCGCAAGATCACAATTCTGATAAACTGTAAAAACAATCAACAGAAAGTCATAAAATGGAACTCGCAGTAGAATGTCAAAAGCGGGCAGAAGGTAGCAAACCTAACGCCCTCCGCCGCTCCGGATTGATTCCCGCCGTCCTTTACGGGCACAAAGGCTCTGAATCCATCGCCCTTACCGTCAAAGCCAAAACAGTTGAAAACCTGCTCAAAAAGCACGCAGTCAACAACACCCTAATTGATCTCAGCATTCCCGAACTCTCTTGGACTGGAAAAACTTTGCTCCGAGAAGTTCAAGTTCATCCTTGGAAAGGCTTTCCTTACCACTTGAGCTTTTTCTCCGTAGCAACTCAAGACAGCCTCGAAGTTGAAGTGTCGCTGCATTTGGTTGGCGAATCTGTCGGCGTCAAGTTAGAAGGTGGTATGCTGGAAACTGTGCTGGCACAAATCGCAGTTAAGTGCAAACCTGATAGCATTCCTGATGCAATTGAAGTAGATATTTCTAACTTAAAGGTAGGGGATGCGCTGCACATTAATGAATTAGTTTTGCCTGCTGGAGTAGTAGCTCTGGGCGATCCAACTCAGGTGGTTGTTACCGTGTTGGGAACTAAAGCCAGTGCTGAGGAAGAAGCAGAAGAAGCAGCAGCAGCAGGTTGATTAGTAATTGGTAATAATAGTTGTTAACTAATTATTAAACAAAATGGCGATCGCTTTTTCAGAAAAGGGCGATCGTTTTTTGCAAAAAAGCTGTTATCGTTTTTGGGCGCACTTACTCTACTCAGGCTTGAATTTGCTGTCTCACCCATTGACGAAAATCAATCTCTGCGGCAACTTCATCAATGAAAGCCACTTCTAGAAACTGGTATAAATCCGTTTTTTCAATGATGGGAAAAGTTGGAGATCGATCGCACTCGACATAAGCCCCATCGACTAATTGCAGAATCCGCCACGCGCGCCCGTTAAACCGCCAAAACTCAGGCACGCCCATACTCGCATAGAGTGTATTTTTATTGAGATCCGTATTGGTAATATCCACTTCCACAACTAAATCCGGGGCTGGATCGACATTCAAATTAACCGGGCGATCGGCCACTAAGGCATAATTCTGAATGTAATACCCGTTGTCAGGCTCGGCGCTCTTGAGTAGGTCTTCGCGATCGAGCGTAGTCGATCCCATCGTCTTCATTTTCATCCCCATCTCAACGATCAGGATTGAGATGAATCGTTCAATTAAGCGAGCAGAGCGTTCGTGTTATTCGAGACCTTTGGTAATTTCTAACACTCCGCTATCGTAGGTAAATCGGGCGCGAGTGCGATCCGCCAGCCAACTTTGAATTTGCTTGAAAGCGCGCCAATCAAGATCGCGAAACGTGAGGCGCTTTTCACCGACAAGTTGAGGTGGTGGCTCTAACAACATCAAAATTACCGCAATTGTTAGATTAGCAATTTTAGATCGGACGGCGGTTGAAACCGCGCCTACACAAACGATAATTTTAGATCGGACGGCGGTTGAAACCGCACCTACACAAACGATGTCCGCCGGACGCCGACTAAGACAGGATAACGTAATTTTAACCGCCACTCTTCAACTCCTCGATCGGGTGCAAGCTTGTATAGACGCGGTTTGGAACCGTCTTCTGAACCGTATTATAATATATTTCTTCAATAAGTCTTCTGGTGCAGGCATCCTGAGTGCGATCGATTTTGATACTACTCGTTCTGCTCTTCAACCCGCGGAGGCGGGTTTTGTTCGTATAGACGCGGTTTCAACCGCCCGGTTTCAACCATCGATTTTGATACTACTCGTTCTGCTCTTCAACCCGCGGAGGCGGGTTTTGTTCGTATAGACGCGGTTTCAACCGCCCGGTTTTAACCATCGATTTTGATACTACTCGTTCTGCTCTTCAACCCGCAGAGGCGGGTTTTGTTCGTATAGACGCGGTTTCAACCGCCCGGTTTCTGAGTGTCTCCCCAGCACCCGGAGTCAAAAAAATTAATAATTGCGGGAACAAGCCTGCTATTGTTAGTGTCAAACCCGACTATAATTGTGAAACGCTTTAACTACCCTATTTAATTGCTGCCTCGGTCGCCACCGCCTATATATGTCATCAACAGTCAATACAGAATCAACAGCGGTTCAATTTAACCAACAGGGAGAAATATACTTATCCCAAGGGAAATTAGAAGAAGCGATCGCCTCCTGCGAACAAGCTTTGAAGATTCACCCGAATTTTGCACCGGCTTACAAGACTTTGGGCAACGCGCTGCAAGCCCAAGGCAGGATGGAAGAGGCGCGGCACTGGTACGCTAAAGCTATTGAAATAGAACCGAATTTTGCGGAAGTATACGCGAATTTGGGCAGTATTTGCGCGCAACAGGAAAAATGGTCGGAGGCGATCGAGTTTTATCAAAAGGCGATCGCGATTAAACCGAATTTTGCCGGAGTATACCGGAATTTAGCCAAAGTATTCGGACAAATTGGCAAAGGGGCCCAAGCTCAGGAATGCTGGTATCGCGCCTTCTCTTTGGAACCAGAAAAAGTATCGCCTGCGGAACATTTGAATCTGGGCGATGCTTTGTTCCGACAAGAAAAATTCCCCGAGGCGATCGCCTGTTACGATCGCGCCATAAAATTAAATCCTAATTTGCCACAGGCCTACCAAAATCTCGGCGAAGCACTGAAAAAACAAGGGAAATTAGAAGAAGCGACACCATATTATCGCAAAGCTATTGAACTCAACGCAGCTAATGCCAGAAATGGCAGCGAGGGCCAGCAGACTTTGGCAGGTGCAAACGGAACAAACGGCGCAGTTAAGCAGCAACAGCCAGCAGCTACCCCAGTTAAGCCCCCAGTGCAGCAGCCAGTCAAGCCAGCAGTTAATTCGACAATTAATATAGAATATCCAGAAGCATACAAAATACTCGCAGAAGGTTATTTTGCTCAGGGCAAATTGGAACAGGCAATTTCGGCTTGCAAAAAAGCTCTACAAATTAAGCCGGAAGCGCCACTCTACAAAATGTTGGGCAACGCCCTGCAAGCTGGTGGAAAAATAGATGAAGCTAAAAATTGCTATGTCAAAGCAATAGAAATTAACCCGAATTTTGCCGAAGCCTACGCTAATTATGGCAGCATTTGCGCGCAGCAAGAACAGTGGCAGCAAGCGGTTTCTGCTTACGAAAAGGCGATCGCCCTGAAACCAGATTTTGCCGGGGCTTTCCGCAATTTTGCCAAATTGTTGACGCAACTAGGTAAGTCAGAGCCGGCGGCCCAAGCCTGGTATCGAGCATTTGCGATCGACCCCAAGTCCGGCACCGCTGAAGAACACGAACAGTTAGCCAAAACTTTGATCGAGCAAGGTAAGGTCGAGCAAGGAATAGACTGTTACCGGCGCGCGGTTGCCATGAACCCAAATGCTGGCGCAGCTTATCACGAATTGGGCGAACTTCTCAAAAATCAAGAACAGTGGGAGGAAGCTGTAGATGCTTACACCAATGCAATTAGAACTAATCCCGAACTATCTTGGTCGCACAACAATTTAGCTGAGTCGCTGGTGAAGTTGGAACGTTGGGAGGAAGCTGTAAATGCTTACCGCAAGGCGATCGAATTAAATCCTGATTTTAGCTGGTCTCACAACAATTTAGCAGATGTATTGCTGAAGTTGGAACGCTGGGAAGAAGCTGTAGGGGCTTACACCAAAGCAACTGAATTAAATCCTGATTTTAGTTGGTCTCACAATTATTTAGCCGACGCGCTGATTAAACTGGAACGCTGGGAAGAGGCGATTTCGGCTTACCAAAAATCAATCGAACTTAATCCCAACCATTTCTGGGCGCACCACAATTTAGCAGAAGCGCTGGTAAATTTGGAACGCTGGGAGGAGGCGGTGGTTGCGTACCGGCGCGCTAATGAACTGAATCCGAATTTCTTCTGGTCGCACAGCAAGTTGGGCGACGTGCTGCTAGAAATGGAAAGGTGGGACGAGGCGATCGAGGTTTACCGGCGCGCGGCTCAGTTGAATCGCGATTTTCCGTGGACTTATTACAACATGGGAACGGCTTTGGAGAAGCTGGAACGGTGGGATGAGTCGATCGCCGCTTACCGCTGTGCTGTCGAAATTCAGCCGGATTTGCCGTGGATTTCGCAAAAGCTGGCTGATGCTTTGAGGATGCGATCGCAGTGGGATTTGCAGGAGGCGATGCGTTTGTACCGGCGGGCGATTCAGGACAATCCTGAGGACGTGCAGTTGTATCACAAGGCGCTGGAGATTGCACCAAACGATGCTGACCTTTATGTTGAGTTGGCGAATGCTTTGGTGCGCCACAGTTGGCCTGATGGGGCGATCGTCTTTTATCAGATGGCGTTGCAGATTCGGC
>NZ_JAAFKD010000033.1 GCF_013299165.1 Microcoleus sp. bin38.metabat.b11b12b14.051 | reverse complement strand
TTGTTGTTTGAGAATAGACGCACGATTTGACATAATAGAGATAGATTTTTGTGTTTGTAAGGCAATGATCTATATATATATTGCCTTACAGATTTTTTTTTGCTCACTTTTTCAGTGCCATTGGACTTTAGTCCTCACTACGAACCTTTTTGATTCCAGGTTCGTAGTGAGGACTTTAGTCCTTTGATTGATGCGGACTAAAGTCCTCACTACGAACCTTTTTGATTGCAATTGCTTGCAATTGTTCTCGATTGACTTTACCTTGAGCATTGCGAGGCAGTTCTTCGACAACGACCCAATTTTTCGGTCGCTTAAATTTGCTCAACTTATCTTCTATTGCCGCTTGCAGATTTTTGACAGTAACTTGAGAATTAGCGGGAACGTAAACAGCCGTAACAACTTGCCCCCAATCTTTGTCTGGCAAGCCAATTACAGCAACATCCGCAACTAAATTGGTATTCTTAATGGCGGCTTCGACTTGGGCAGGAAATACGTTTTCTCCGCCTGTGATAATCTTGTCGCTGTTGCGTCCGACAATATTTAAGCAGTTATTTTTATCAAAAAATCCTAAGTCATCTAATTGAAAATATGGGCAGTCGCCAAATAGTTCTGGATAATAACCCAACGCTAAAGATTTAGTATTAACTGTAATTTTTCCAATTTCATTGTAGCACAAGATATTGCCGTTTGCACTGCGAATAGTTATTTTTGCGTGGGGTAAAGCTTGACCAGAAGTGTTATTTCCCGCCAGAAAATCTTCTGATTTAAGTGTAGCGATTTGCGAGGCGGTTTCTGTCATGCCGTAAGTCGGCGCTAATTTGATTTGATGGTTTCTCGCTGTGGCTAAAAGTTCCGGCCAAGCGGGAGCACCGCCCAAAAGTACGGTACGAAACCGGGATAGCCAATTAGCTGTATCTGGGTTTTGCAGCAGCCGTTGCAGTTGAGTTGGTACCAAGGAAATGAAAAATTCTTCGGGTTCGGTATCGCATTTTTTGCCTGCTTCTAGTGCTTTTAATGACGCAATTGACAGTTTTCCGCTTGTCGTAAAAGAGCGCATAAATTGCATGAAACCGCTGACGTGGTATAATGGCAAAACGCAATATGAGTTAATTTTGTCAACGTTAAAATATTGTTGAAAACCTTGGACTGAGGCTGTGAGGGTTTCCCAAGTGTGGATGGCAAAACGGATTTTTCCAGATGAACCGCCGGTGGGAATCATGATCGTAGCTAATTCGTCAATTTCGGGTGAAGGTAATTCTGGTGAATCGAATCCCGGCGAATCGAATCCCGGCGAATCGAATTCGCGGCTACATAAACGAAGTCCGCCTCCGCGGACTGGGAGAGGGGTAAATGTGTTTTTAAGGTCAGTATCTTGTTCTAAAATTAGGTCTGGTTGGACTAAATCAAAGACTTGTTCCCATTCTGCTTTTACCCAGGTGGGATTGCAGAGAAAAATCTGACATTTGGCGGCACGGGCGGCGATGAAACTAGCAAGAAATTGCACTGCTTCTGGTTCTGCTATGCAAATTTTGGGGGCTGTTTCTTGTGTTGAATTTTGGGTGATTTGTTGCAATTGCCGATCGACTATTCGGGCAAATTCGCCGCTATCACAACCGACAAGCCAATTATCCGGTAAGTCTAAGGGGAGATGCAGAGGATTTACTGTGAGATTTGTTACCATAGATGCTGTTACCAGGTGTCTTGATTGTCGTCGAACCAGGAATCGGTACCGAAGCCTAGGGCTCTTTTATTTAAAGATAGTTTTGTTGCTAAATTCAAGGCTGCTTGTCTGCCGATTTTGGTTTCAAATACTGATGAGAAAACTGCATCTATATTGTGAGTTTGACAAAATTTACTCAGTTGGGATGGAGAACCGCTAATCGCAGGTTTGATGACGAAAATTCCCCGCCAGCCTTGGCTGTAGCATTCTTGGATGCGATCGAGATTGGCGGCGGATTCGTCTAGGGCGATCGGCGTGGCATAAGTAGCATTCAATCTTACCATTTCTGGAAACTGTGCGATCGCCAGCGGCTGTTCCAAAAATTCAATCTCGGCGGCCAAATCTGGTGTTGCTGTGACGTTATCGCAAGCTTCCAGCCATTTTTCAGCCTCAGAGTAGGTGAGTCCCCCATTAGCATCTAAGCGCAAAAGTGGTTTCTGGCGATCGCCCAAATCGTCCATTACTGCAATTAGCTGCTGAAAAATTCTTAATTCTTCCTCAATTGCGGTAACGCCAATTTTCCATTTAAAAGTCCGATATCCCTCCAACCACAGCATTGGTAAAGCCTGCAAAACTGTTTCACCAGCAGGTAATAAGCCGCTGCATTGATTTTTCGAGATTTTGTCTTGACGGAGTGCATTTCCGATAGCTTCGGTGAGATTTTCCCAAGCTGACTCAAAGCCAAATTGACAAGCAGGTAATGCAGCGGAAATAGCAAAAATCATCTCTGATGAAATATTAGCAGGTAACTGTTGACAAAAATCTAAAGCTTGCTCAAAAGTTTCGGAACCAAACCAACTCAGTGGCGCTATTTCTCCCCAACCAATTTTACCATTTTCGTCAATCAATCGCAGGATAATTCCTTCTCTAATATCCCAAATCCCGTGACTTGTTTGTAATGGACGCTTGAATTTTCGCTGATAGGTGCGAAACTCGAATTTATATAGCATTTACTTTTTAGTCGATTGTCACTCAGGCCAAAGAAACCGGGTTTTTACCTAATTTGTCCGTAACAACGAATAACTTTCGTAAAAAACCCGGTTTCTGACTGGCCGTTAATCATCCGTCAGGTGAAAGAAACCGGGTTTTTACCTGATTTGTCGGTAACAACGAATGATTTTCGTAAAAAACCCGGTTTCTGACTGCGGGTTAATCATCACTAAAGCCAAAGAAACCGGGTTTTTACCTAATTTGTCGATGACAACGAATGATTTTCGTAAAAAACCCGGTTTCTGACTGCGGGTTAATCATAAAATTGTCGCACAACGGCGACAAAGTTATCAACATTTTCAAAATGGATATTGTGACCAGCGTTTGGTATAATCTTGAAAGTAGCGGTCGGACATAAACTGGCAATTTCTGCATTGATACCTTGAAATTTATGATCATCTTCTCCCGCTAACAAGAGGAGAGGGATTTGATTTTGTGCGAGTTTTTCCCAGAGAGAGGGCTGCTTCCCGGTTCCCATGTGGCGGAGAGATTTCGCTAATTCTAAGGGATTGTTGGCTAAGCGGCTTTCTACAAGTTGGTCGAAGTTGGGGGATTTTTTTAAGGATTTGAATAAAGGGCGATCGTACCAGTTTAAGATAAAATCTTTGATGTTGCTATTTTCGAGGTTTTGTGCTGTTTGTGCATCGGATTCCAGGCGGTGCGATCGATCTTTTTCCGTCTTCAATCCTGGAGAAGCTGACTCTAACACCACTTTCTCGAATCTTTCAGGAAAATATAAGGTCATGTACAGCGCCAATCGCCCGCCCATTGAGTAGCCCAACAACAAACATTTGTCTATTTGTAATTCATCTAATAAGTGGATCAATGCTTTGGCTGTATTTGACATATTGTAGCAACTTTCGTCGCCGCTGACTCTAGTTTGTCCGTGGCCGGGAAGGTCAACTGCGAGATAGCAATAATTTTTAGATAATAAGGAAATCACGCTGCTAAAGTCTTGACTGTCGCCCGTGAATCCATGCAAAAATAGAATTATCTGCTGATTTTTGTCGCCTGTTAAAGTATAGTGAAAGTGATAATTAGTAAAATTTAACATCTAGGACAATTATTAGTTAAATTTCGTTATGTTTGTAGTAAGGACTTTAGTTTTTTTTGACTAAAATCAAAGTGGAAGGACTAAAGTCCTCACTACGAACCTAAGATTGCATTTTACCGGAATTCTCGCTCGCCCGATTTACAGCACAAACCCCAGCGCCAGCAGCAAACCGCTCACAAAATGCAGCGTCACTGCGATAAACTTAGAGTTGCTGACCTTTGTTGGTTGGTCGTGATAGTCTGCGACATGGCGGCAAAGGTCGATCGCAAAAAACAAACTCCCAAAAATCAACAGCGTCCAAATTGGGAACATTCGCAACAGCACAAACAGCACAGTCAAAGCATAAATGCTGCCGCACAACCACTGCAACAACTGTGCACCTTTCTTTGTACCAAGTCGGACAATTGGCGACTTTTTCCCCGCCGCCACATCATCTGCAACTTGGTGAAAGTGCGAACAAAATAAGATGATACTTGTAGTAATTCCCACGATTGCCGCAGCCCCAAAATTAGTAGCAGACCAAGTTTGATTTTGACTATAATAAGCAGCAGCCAAAGCTAGCGGCCCGAAGGTGAAAAAGCAGATGATTTCTCCTAAACCTTGATAGCCCAAACGAAACGGCGGCCCTTGATAAGTGTAGCCGAGGGCGCAGCACAAAACTACTAGCAAAATTACTGTTGGGTCTTTTTGCCACCATGAAATACCGCAGATTCCCGATACTCCCAGTGCTAAAAACAGATTAGCCAACCAGAAAATTAAAGCTTTGTTTCCGGTTAAGTTCACCAAAGAATGTGCTTTATTTTTATCTATCCCTGTTTCCGAGTCAAATACATCATTCGTGAGATTCAGCCATGCTATAATTAAAATGGCTGACATTAAAAAAATCGAAAAAATTGACGAATTAATCGTTTGAGTTTCGGCAAAAGCAATGGCAGTTCCTACTGAAATAGGAATCACCGCAACGCTGTACATTGGCGGCTTGATTGCCGCCAGCCACAATTTACTATTTGAAGACTCAATTATCTTTGTTGTCATTACACAAAATTGATGCAATTGATAGCAGCTCAGTAATTTTACAATTTTATTGGTGAAGAATGTCTGCTCTGTCTCGATTTGAGTGGGCCTCCGGCATCCGTGGATAGCCTTTGCAGCCTCTGGCGCGCCCGCGAATGCCCGCCGGTAAACCCCTGCGGGGTCGATCGCCTTTTACCGAAATTCGCCCTCTCAATCTTAAAGTTTTATGTCTAAATGTTTCGGGCGATCGCGCGTTGGCAGATATTGCAGAAGAGAATCGTCTGTTTTCTGCCCGCAGCGCGCCCAAACTGTGGGGAAACTCTAAACGTCATGTTTGGCGATGTGCCGCAGCGTGCTTAGATCGAAATAGGGATTATAGCGGGACAAAACCGCACTCTTTCTGACAAATCTGCTATTCTCGATTTCATGACAGTAATACCGCACCGCACCAATCTTTTGCAAGACCGCAATCAACTGTATCAGTTGCTGTTAGATTGCCAGCAGTCTTTAACCGAAAAAGATCAAACAAAAATAGTTAGTATTTCTCAGCAAATTGCCCCCGTCGATCCGCTAGTTGTACTGCAAGAGATTTCCGAACCCGATGGCAGACACTTTTATTTTGAAAAAAGAGACCCCATTGCAGGCAACAGTTTTGCGATCGCCGCCCTAGATTCGGCGATCGATCTCACAGTAGCAGGAAGGGATCGATTTACCACCGCTCAAAATTTTATTCAATCAAGTCTTTCCCAAACAATTACCATCGGTACGGAACGCTTGCCATTTAGCGGCCCGCACTTTTTTTGTAGCTTTGCCTTTTTCGATGAGAATGTCGCCACCAATTCTTACTTTCCCCCAGGCACCATATTTTTACCAAAATGGCAAATCACTCGCCTCAAAGATAGCTGTACAATTGTCGCCAATGCGAAGATAGACCGAAATATAAATGTTAAAGTTATTACTGAATCTATTGGCAAACAATTTGATAATATTGCCTCTCAAAAATACATCAAATTAACCACTACCAGCCAATCCTCGATATCTTTAAAACAAATTCCTGTGAATGATGCCACTCAATTCAAAACATCGGTCAAGTCAGCTTTAGAATTAATAGAAGCTAAATTTTTCAGTAAAATTGTTTTGTCACAAGCTATAAATGTCATTTCCCAAACTCCTTTTAGCTTAATAGATTCTTTAAATAACTTGCGCCTCACCTATCCAGGTTGCTACGTGTTTTCTACCAGTAACGGCAAAGGTCAGCAATTTATCGGCGCTAGTCCAGAACGCTTAATTAGTATTCACAATAATCAGTTGATCGCAGATGCCTTAGCTGGTTCCGCACCGAGGGGCAAAACTGAGGCGGAAGATGGGAATTTAGGGCAAGGTTTACTCAACAGCGAAAAGGATATTCGAGAACATCAAGCTGTAATTGACTTTATAGTCGATCGCCTGTCGAGTCTCGGCATCAATCCCGACTTTTCCCCGCTACCGAGACTGCTGCAACTATCCAACATTCAGCATTTGTGGACACCCATCAGGGCGAGAATTCCCCCAGATATTCACTTGTTGAAAATTTTATCCCAACTGCATCCAACGCCAGCGGTGGCGGGCGTACCGAGGGATATTGCCCTACAGCAAATTCGGGGCTGCGAAACCTGCGATCGCTCTTTGTATGCAGCACCCCTGGGCTGGATCGATCGCACTGGTAACGGTGAATTTGCCGTCGGCATTCGATCGGCTTTAATCGATGGATCTCGCGCTATACTCCATGCTGGTGTTGGAATTGTCGCAGGTTCGGAACCTGAGAAAGAACTAGCAGAAATTCAACTCAAATTGCAAGCACTTTTAAATGCTTTAGTTTAGGAATAAACAAAACTTACAAATCAATAATACATTTCTGTCATTGCGAGGAACGAAGCAATCGCAGGATTTGTTTTTCATCGGTTCTCCGTAGGTTCTCAAGACATTACAAAAATATCGATCGCGAAAACAACAACAAAATGCTTGACTTTCGGAACACAAACACCCTCTGGGCTTCCATCCTAGCCGAGACATTACAGCGACTAGGGCTAACCACAGCCGTAATTTGTCCCGGTTCGCGATCGGCACCGCTAACCATAGCTTTCGCCCAGAATCATTTAATAGAAACTATTCCCGTACTCGACGAGAGATCGGCAAGTTTTTTCGCATTAGGAATCGCCAAAAAATCCGGTTTACCAACTGCGCTAATTTGCACATCTGGAACCGCCGCAGCCAACTTTTATCCTGCCATAATAGAAGCCCGAGAAAGTCGAATTCCGCTGCTAGTTCTCACCGCCGATAGACCCCCCGAATTGCGCGACTGTCACGCCGGACAGGCGATCGACCAAATTAAACTATACGGCAATTATCCCAACTGGCAAGCCGAATTAGCCATACCTGCTGCGGAAATTGGGATGCTGGGTTACTTGCGGCAGACGATCGTGTATGCGATCGAGCGATCGACCTTTCCGACACCAGGCCCAGTCCACCTCAACATTCCCCTGCGCGATCCGCTAGTACCCATTTCAGATATTGCTATAGAAGCTTTAGAAACACAATTTGATTCAGAAGATTTCTTTGCAGGATTAGAACCGATTGTTGTAGGCGAAACCTTGACCCCCCCCAGCCCCCCCTTGCTAAGGGGGGGAGTAGGAAGTGCAATAGAACCCAGCCTCTCCTTGTTAAGGGGGGGAGCAGGAAGTACATTAAGACAATGGCAGGAATCTGAAAAAGGGATAATTATTGCGGGGGTTGCACAGCCTCAAGATGCCGAAAAGTATTGTAGTGCGATCGGCAAAATTTCCCAACTATTAAACTGGCCAGTCTTAGCCGAAGGATTATCGCCCTTAAGAAACCACGCCCAACTCAACCCCTATCTAATTTCCACCTATGATTTAATCCTACGAAACCGCGAACTAGCAGATAAATTAACCCCAGAAATCGCCATTCAAATCGGAGACTTACCCACAAGTAAAGAACTCCGAAACTGGTTAGACAAAACCCAACCCAAACGCTACATAATCGACCCCAGCCACCACAACATCGATCCCCTACACGGCAAAACAATTCACCTACGAACCTCCATAGAAAACCTCGCAACTAAATTAACTCTTGTAACTCAAGTCCCCCCCCTTAACAAGGGGGGGTTAGGGGGGGATCGAACCTCTGCCAAAAACTCTTCTCCAGTCCCCCCCCTTACCAAGGGGGGGCTAGGGGGGGTTCTTATCTCTCCATCCCACGAATACCTCCAACTTTGGCACAACACCGAAACCCAAGTCCGACAAGCAATAGACGAAAAAATGGCAGCAATCACCAACATCATCGAACCAAAAATTCCGTGGCTGCTTTCCCAAATATTGCCACCAGCCACACCGATATTTATTTCTAACAGTATGCCCGTCAGAGATGTCGAGTTTTTCTGGAAGCCAAACAACTTACAAATAAAACCTTACATCAATCGCGGCGCCAACGGCATAGACGGCACATTGTCAACAGCTTTAGGAGTTGCACACCGGAATCAAAGCAGTATCATGTTAACAGGCGATTTAGCACTTTTGCACGATACGAACGGTTTTTTAATTAACAAGAAATTTGTCGGTCATCTGACAATTATTTTAATTAATAACAACGGCGGCGGAATTTTTGAAATGTTGCCCGTTGCCAAATTTGACCCGCCCTTTGAAGAGTTTTTTGCCACGCCGCAGCATATAAATTTTGCTAGTTTGTGTGCAACTTACGGCGTGGAACATGAGACAATCGACGATTGGGAACAGTTGAAAGAAAAGATTTTGGTGCTGCCAAATAGTGGCATTCGGGTCTTAGAATTGCAAACAGATAGGCGTGCCGATGCTAAATGGCGGCAAGATAATCTCGGTAAATTTGCCAAAGGTTTGTAGTGAGGACTTTAGTCCTTTATTTAAAGATTTAAGGACTAAAGTCCTCACTACGAACCTATGAGGACTTTAGTCCTTTATTTAAAGATTTAAGGACTAAAGTCCTCACTACGAACCTATGAGGACTTTAGTCCTTTATTTAAAGATTTAAGGACTAAAGTCCTCACTACGAACCTATGAGGACTTTAGTCCTTTATTTAAAGATTTAAGGACTAAAGTCCTCACTACGAACCTATGAGGACTTTAGTCCTTTATTTAAAGATTTAAGGACTAAAGTCCTCACTACGAACCTATGAGGACTTTAGTCCTTTATTTAAAGATTTAAGGACTAAAGTCCTCACTACGAACCTATGAGGACTTTAGTCCTTTATTTAAAGATTTAAGGACTAAAGTCCTCACTACGAACCTATACTGCTGGTTGGGCTAGCAGCGGATCTAATCCTCCATCGCCATCAAGTTTGTGAATGTCATCGCAGCCGCCGACGTGTTGGTTATTAATAAAGATTTGGGGTACGCTGCGCTTGCCGTTAGCCCGATCGGCCATTGCGCTTCTGGCCGCTTCGTCACCGTCAATTTTGTATTCTGTGTAATTTACGCCTTTCCACCACAGCAAGGTTTTGGCGCGGATGCAGTAGGGGCAGGTTTGCCAAGTGTAAATCTCAACATTGGCTTTGATGCGATCGGGCTTGCGGCCCAAAATGGGATTCAGAAAATCAAGCATTTTCGGTACAGGGGTAAAAATTGAACAGATTGAGGGATTAAGTTATTTTAGCTAAACGCCGTCAATCCCGCGTCCTACCAAAGGTTTGGGTGACATGGAATTGCCCGCCGCCACCTGTAGCGTTGTGATTCGAGTCACAAATTCACTTCATTGGGATCACTTACGTATACCCTAAATAATCACCTTCGGAACCTCATTAATATCACCGATGTTTTCAGGAAACCAGGGCATTATGAATATATCGAATTCAACCGCACTGCCATGAAAGCTTTACAACTCCTCCCCGGCGCTATCTCTGAAATCCTCGCTTCTGTAAGCGACACAGGCGTTTTGACTTTAGCCGATCGCTACGGTTTGATGGCCGCCACCTTGGACGAGTCCCTGAATGACGAAGATAGAGGCTGTGTCAACCGCTTGCTGCGGGCAGTCATCAGAGGCCGGGTGAAAATGGTCAACGAACTTTCAGCAGCCATCTAAGGTGAGTCAGGGGTAGATAAGGATGGCGAAATAGATTGGCAGTCGATCGCCCGCCGGAGTCCCAGAGACTTGATATAACGGCTATTTGAATTCGATTTAAAGTTTTCTCCTCCAACAAAACAACGGTTTTTTTCGATGTGCAGCCTGCAACGGGCTGCTTTTTTTTGGACTTACTTGTCAGAAACCGGGTTTTTTCGCAAAATACTGGATTCAAACCATTAATCTTGGTAAAAAACCCGGTTTCTTGAGTCCCTGTGCGCTTCCAAGTCCCCTAATCGCGGACTTCGAGGTTGTACTGGCGGCAGAGGGCGATCAGTTTTTGTTGGAAGCGATCGCGCAGTTTCTGGGGCGAAACAATCACGCAATCTTCCCAATACCGCGATACTTCCCGTATCAGCCAAAAAGGATTAGAGACATTCCGCACAACTTCGCGGATATCTCCCACAACTCGATCGCTGATATCTCTTGCCCTCGGATCGTAGGCGTTGACCATGCCACGATAAAAATGTAAGTACACTTTTAAGAAATCTAAGCCTTCACTGCGCCAGAGTCCGTCCGTTTTGACGATCGACTGAATGCGATCGAACCGCAGACAGCGATTGTGGATCAGTTCGGGATAATCGGGATTTTTGATGTCATCGGTCTCTTCGCACCAAATTTCTAGGTAAAACCGCTTTTCCTCAAAGGAAATCTCGGCATAGCGAGCTGTATATGCCAAATCCTCTCCTTTGGGATTGCGGTACAGAACCAGAAACGGTTGTCCGTCGTTGATGTATTCTTCGGCTTGAATGCGCCACGCTGCGGTGGGTTGAATGGCTTGTTGGAGGAGGGACTGGCGCAGAGGGGCTGCGAGGTTTCCTCGACCGATCAGAAGTTGTGAGACCGATCGGGCTTGCTCGACATAGCCTGAGTCGATCAGTAGTCTGATGGCTTGTTGTAAGGCTGCGACTTCGCTGGAACTGAGGGTGAATGGTTCACCTACATCGAGTCGGTGTTGGGCGATCGCGACCAATAACCCCGATACGCTGGGGGATTTACCCCATAAGATACCGAGGCGAAGGGCGATCGCCTCTAGCTGCTCCTTGGTTCCAGATGGTATTGAAAGTGTAATTGTCTCTTTTTTGCGAACCATCAATAAAAGTGTAACTACATACTTGACAGATTAGATTTCGGATGCAATTATAAGTCTAGTGCAAGTACAAACATCTGAGATGACGAGGGCTATCGATTTGAGAAACGCCGATCGAACAGCAGCACGAAACTGATCGATTGTTGTTGAACAGCAATAATTAAGGTGTAATGCGACAAGTCAGGGTTTTAGGGAAAACCCTCTTTCCCTAGCCCTGTAAAGATAAAGTGCTGGAGACCAACTATTCTCTAGACATAAAATTCGCTTGACTCATCCTCAAATTCACTCTACAAAACACTAACCATGCTCCAAATTTCCCCAACCCTGGCTGAACTTCGGGAAATTGCTTCACAACTTCCCGATCGAATTCCTTACCTCAAAATGCTAATTCTCTTTGGTTCTCGCGCCAGAGGTGATACTCACGCAAAAAGTGATTGGGATTTTGCGGCACTTTGCAATATGGAACTTAGAGAAGAATCTTGCAAAGATAGGGGATTTGCTTGGTTTGAAGTTCCTCTAATTTTGGGTGAATCTTTTAACCTCAATAGCGACAATATTGATGTTGTTGAGTTAAATCAGTGTTCGCGACTGATTGCTCACTTCATTGCTCGCGATGGAATATTGCTTTATGAAAAAGAGCCTTGTGAGTTTGAAGAGTTCATAAAAAATAATCTCATGAGCGATACAGAACTGAAAGAAACAGAACGTCAACTTCGCCAGAATATTAATGATTTTCTTCAAGAATGGGGTGTAGCATGAGTATTGAGAAATCTGTAGTTTTAAGCAGACTCCAATTTATTGCAAACAATCTTCAAGAATTGAAACGATTTGAATCGATGAGCCTTGAATATTATCTAGATAGCTTCGATCAAAAAACAATTTCTGAAAGAATTATGGAGTTAATCATTCAAGCAGCCGTGGATATTAACGAGCATATCCTAACTCGCAAGATGAATGCTGTCTCAACTGGTAATCGGGAATCATTTTGGCAAGCTCAAAAATATGGAATCATCTCAATTGAGGTAGCAACAGAACTATCCAAATCAGGTGGATTACGCAATATTTTAGCTCATCGATATCTAGAAATAAATTATGTCATTTTATTGAATTCTGTTCGGATTGCTTTAATATATTACCCTCTGTACATCCAGCAGGTTGCTGAATATATTTCAAAAGAACCCTAAAAAATGGCTCGCGAACATCAACAGGTTGAATGACAAATATGACCAATTCCATTCCCGAAGATTACAAAAAATTACTGACAGAAGTGAAGCAGCGAGTTCGTTCCGCCCAGTACGAAGCACTCAAAGCAGTCAACAAACAACTGATCGAACTGTATTGGGATATTGGCAAAACGATCGTGACTCGCCAACAAGGCGCAAGTTGGGGCAAATCAGTAGTGGAACAACTAGCAAAAGATTTGCAGGCTGAGTTTCCAGGTATTAGTGGGTTTTCGGATCGTAATATTTGGAATATGCGAAACTTTTACACCACGTACAGTCAAAATGAAAAACTGCAACCAATGGTTGCAGAAATTGGTTGGACGCATAATGGGGTCATTTTAGAGAAGTGTAAACCCGATGAAAATCCGGCTATCGGCATCATTCTTTGCAAATCCAAAAATAAAACCATCGTTGAATATGCGCTGAGAGAATCGAACAAACCAATTGGTGTGGCAACTTATAAGATTGTTTCGACGGTTCCTCAAGAATTTAAAAATCAACTACCCGCACCAGAACAAGTTGCCAAACTTTTAGAAGGAATAGATTAAAAAATAATATCAAATGAACTAATTAGGGCGAAAATATGTCAAGAAAAAGTCTGCTTTTTGACGAAACAACAACAAATTTAGACGATCGCTATTTTGCCGAAGTTCGTCCTCGGCTGTACGAACTGCATACCAAACACTCACAGTACGGCAGTCGCCAAGGACGCACCCTCGCCGAACATTTGGATTCTGCTTGTCAGTTCGTCCTGACTGCTAGCAAAATAGCCGGAGTTCCCGACGATAAACGTGCTTGCATTTTGGCCGCAACCGCCGTTCACGATTTGAATAAATTGACAGATGAAAACGACAAGCGCAATGTTAAAGCATTAGCGCGCGATTCCCTACGGGATAGCTTCGCTTCACGCACTTTTCTGCAAGAACAACTCGATCGCGCTGGTGTTGCCCAATTCGCCCAAACCGATGAAGAACTAGAACTCATCCGCCGCCTGATAGAACGCCATTCTGGACACAGCGCCAGCGACGGAACGCGCTTTTTGCCGGAAGATCCCAACATCAAACGTTGGGCTGCGATGTTGATTGGGGGTGACTTATTTGACTTGGGAATTGAAGAACAAAAACGCATTCGCAAAGTTGAAAATGAGTTAACAGTTGCCTTGCAGCGTCCCTGTAAGTTGTTTCATGTCAGCCTTTCCGAAGACAGAGGTTATCTGACTTCGCTGTTGCTATCAGCTTGCGAAGAGGTTTTGCACGATCGCAATTTACACACTCTTGCGATCGACCCCAACGGCCAGATTTTTGTCGGCGAAGCCTTTCCCGACGGCGATTTGAGCAAAATCATCGCTCAAAAATGGCAGCAAAAGATCGATCGCGTTTTTAGCAACAACATCGAACAACTCGTTAACGCCACCAAAGACGGCATCAAAATTGACCCGCAAGCCATCCAACAAAACCCCGAAGCAACCTTAGATGAAGTAGATAAATTACTGGTAAAAAAAGCCAGCGGCTACAAAGTCGAAAAAGTCGCCAAGGACATTGAAAAATACGGCGGAGATGCTGGAGAAACCGCCGTTACCGCCGCCGCTGCTGTCGGCTTGCATCCAGTATCAAATGCCGAAGAATTCGCCATTTCCGAAGGACTAAAAACTGCTTACCTCAGCTATCGCGCTGCCGAACTCAGCCCCAAAGATGTTTGGGATCGAATTGCCGCGCAAGTCGGGCTGTCTCCCGAACAGCGGGCTGCCTTAGAACCGTTTAACGCGCAGTACGGACGCTGTTTGTTTGCGGCCAAATCCATCGAGGGCGATCGCGAAGAGATGCTAGAAAAGGTATTTGCTGCCTTAGAAGACTCATTTAAACTGCGCCCAACAGCAGAAGTAGAAGTTTCCGCAGAATTAGTGAATGCAGTTCGACAATTACTCAACTTTTCCACACCCGCAAACTCGCAAGGTTTTAACGAACTAACAGCATACATTGAAGCCAACCCCCGCCAGCGCTGTTCCTTGGGAATAACATCGCTGCAAGTCGGCGAATTAAGTTCCCCAAAAATGCCGCCAGGAACCAAGGTTCAAGCTTTTTCTAATCGCCTTCCCGGCGGAATGATTGCCGAACCTAAGAGGCGGGCAGATAATTTATCGGCACTTGGTTATCAGTTGATGGCAGTTGGTGCAAACTTCCCAAATGCTGTCAAACAAGACCCGCTTTATCTGCACTTTGCCTTGCCCAAAGGTTCGAGTGTGGAACTCAGAACAATTTGGCAAAACTTTCTAAAAAAGACCGCAGCCAAGAACGAAGACGGCACGGTAACAGTTGATGAACTGCAACTTTACCGCAATAACTCCCTCATTTTTCAATCAAACAAAATGGTTGGCTTGGCACTGCCAAAACGTCCAGAATTTATCAACTCAACAGTAACAATCCCGGTACTTTGGGGAGAAGTTAATAATTCTGTGGCGTTGCTAAAGTCGCTCAGGTTGGCATTGGAAATGAGTTTAGCTTTTGATTTTGGCTTTCCCTTTGTTTTAAGTGCGAATCTGGAAGTCGAACCTACTTGGGACTTTTTCGCCAAAGTTGATGGAATTCCATCATCATTGCAGCCGCTATTGGGCAACGGTCAATATCGGCGGGATGGTCATTTTTCTGAAAAAGAACGATGCGCTGTAGTGACGGCAGAAAAAGTTTTAGAAAGGCTGCGTTGTATTGGCAAACTGACAATTTCAGTGGCAAGTCTTAGGAAAAAAGATGATTGTCTGTACGACTTAGTGCGGGCAGTAAATCGTCCTCTCAGCTTGTATTACGTCCTGCTGCGGTGGATTTTGCGAGAACAAGACGACCCCAATTTGGAGGCGATTTGGTCTCGCATTCGAGAACCTTTGAATACTTTATTGGAGAGTTTGATGTCAGAAGAACACGATCGCGTTTCTAGCTATCTCAAGCAAGCCGCACACCTTGCGGAATCTGCCAAATTGCGGGGTAGTTCCTTTCGCCGCACTGCCCAAACTGAACCGTTTTCAGAGTTTATCAAGGCCGTGCGATCGCGCAAATCTCACATGGATTGGGACACGATATTTGCTGCCCTAGCCCAGCAATATCACAACCGTCTCGATCGCATTCGAGAACATGGCGTGGGTGCGACAAAATACGAACAAATCAAGCAGTTTTATCAAATCTTGAAACAACTATTTGAGGAGGTTTATCACTCGCGGCCTGAAAGGTTATTGACTGATAGTAAAACTCTTGAAGCTGCCTACTTGTTCTTTTTGCAAGAAGCCCGTCAAGAATTGAAGGCTGAAACTGAAAAAAAGTCTGAAATCACATCTACAACCACATCTGAAAACAATTAGGAGAGTTCAAAATGTCGATCGCAAAACTGCAACCATTCCTCGCCCCCAGCTACGAAAACTTCCCCAAAGGCCGTACCATTGGTATGGTTGTCCTCCGCACAACGCAATCGGAAACCATTTTCCGCACGGAAGGAACGGGCGAACCGATGTGCAGCGAATACGTGCAAGCGGGGATTGAGGATACCGAATCAATTCCTCGGTTGGTGATGACAAAACGCAAACAAGTTGCACCGGAAAGACGGAAAGGACGCGAATTTTTGCGATCGCACAATCTCCTTCATACCGCACCGAAAACAAATGAAATCTGTGCTCTCAATACCAATGCGCCTTGCGAAATGTGCGTTGATTGCTTCCTCTACGGCTTCGCGGCGGGTGGAGAAGGCGCACAAAAAAGCCGAGTTTGGACAGAAGATGCGTTTAGTGTGCTGCATTCTACAGAACTGATTGGCGATCGCACGATCAATGCTATCTTTGAAACCGGAACTATGCGCGACGAAAAAGGTAACGCTTCCACCGCCCTAAACACCAGCGAATACATCAAGCCAGGAGTTCATTTCCTCGATATTGTCACCCTCAAAGATGTCACCGCCGACGAATTACGCTACACCCTCGGCAACATTTTGCTAACAACTCGTTACGGCGCTGTTTCCAGCCGCGTCGGACGCATGGACAATCAAATTCTCGGTATCTTTGGCGGTATTGCCGAATTGCCAAGTTCTCTCGAATTAGTACAGGGAGTTTACGATAAGCTGAAAGCTAAAAATACAGACCTCGAACATCCTTTCAAAACTCAATTTTTAGTAGATGCAACTCAGGAAATTATCAGCACTTGGACAAACAAACGAGGTATTTCTATGCAGTTGTCCGCCGCCGAATGTGATGCACTGATTGCCGATGTCGATCGCCATTGGTCGCTACCAGAACAAGAAACTTTCCTCAAACGCTTGGATGAATCTTATGCCCCGTGGCGCAAGGTGAGGAGTGAAGGAGGCGGGAAAAAAGGAAAGGGGAAAAAGTCAGAAGAATAGTGCTCGTAATGGGCGAGGCTTTCGCCCTTCCCAGAATTATGAAACAGGAGAAAAGTCTACATCTTCATACAAGTCCTCGATCGCACAGGAAAAATCCACGCTAGTCAAATGAATTGTATCTCCTGCGCGATAGGGATAAAGAACCCATTGTCCGCGATCGTTGCGGCGAAAGACATCGACTTGGATTCGATTTTGGCTGATGAGGACGTACTCTTGGAGGGATTCTAACTGTCGGTAATCGGCGAATTTGTCTCCGCGATCGAAAGCTTCCGTTGTCGGAGATAAAACTTCCACAATCAAACAGGGATGACGCAAGAAATTGCTAAATTCCCTGTCCCGGCGATCGCAAGTAACGGCAATATCTGGATAGTAATAGATGTTAATCGACTCAATCCGAACTTTGGTATCAGAAAGATAGGGCAAACATCCGCTACCACGCAAATGATTTCTTAACAACGAACCAAGATTTATCGCAATGAGTACATGAACATTACTTGCCCCTGCCATTGCATAAACATCACCTTGCCTATATTCATGCTTGCTCTCACTTTTTGCTTCTAGCTGGAGATACTCTTCTGGAGAAAGATAGTTTGAATTTTGACTTGCAACCATATTCTTCATCCCTTTTAATTTATGATTCAAAACCCGTCCGACTTCATATTGACACATTCCACGGCACGCTTAATCGAACTGTGGTGCGCCGAACCAGTGTTCTTTGCCTCGCGAGAACTTTCTGATACTTATTATACCGAAAGTGCGATCGGCAATTATGCCTTAGCCTACGCTTTGGGTTGGGCGCGATCGCCCTATCGACTCACCGGACAAGACACCAGCAGACCCCGATATATTGAGGATTTAACGCCGCTTTCCGGTCAAAGTTACATCCTCCCCGCGTGGCCTGCTAACGGCACTGTATCCTTGCGATTTGAGCGGTTTAACGCCCTTTCTGACTCCTATTGGTATGCGATGACAAACAATCGCGTGGCAACAGCGCGGGAAGATGTGCCGCTAAGTCGATCGGGCAAAAAACCCAGTACCTACCGCCCCAGCAACTTCCCCCAAACTGGGCGGTTGCGGATGATTGAACGAGGAAATCGGTTTCAAACATTGGTATTTGGCGATCGCGAATTACCCGAATACATCCGCGTCGGCAAATTCACCAGCAAAGTCCGCGTTGACATCCTTAAAAAATTCGATGTCGTGCAACTTCCGAGGGGCGATTATCGCTGCAATACCTATCTCAGCGCGGCCGATATGCCTGCAAACATCGAACTCCTTGCTTTCGACTTAATTTCGATGCCACCCACATCGTTATTAAAGAATCTTTCCTTTCGCGGTGAAGCGCTGCAAGTAGGTGATTTCATTCTCCCAGCTAACCTTGAATTTTGCGGTCAAAATCACAATGGATAATCTGAAAATTCAACTCGAACCTGCCTGCATTTCTGCTTGTCGCCAATTGCCATCACAACTGGAATTTATGGAACAAGCTTTGCAGCATCAAGTCGATATTTATGCAGCGTCAGAAGATAACGATATCGTTATCGATACCGCGCCGACGGGAACGGGAAAAACGCAAGCAGGATTGAATGTTTTACTGCACAACCCTCAACGAAACGCGATCTATATTGCGCCGACAAATGCCTTGATTGACCAACAAACAAAAACGGCCCAAGAGTTTGTTCGTAAAGCAAATTTACCGCATCTCGTCAAAGCAGCTTCTGCTAAAGAAGTCAATTTGTGGCCGGACGATCGCGTTGGGAAACGTTCTGGCGAAAAAATCTATAATGTTTTGCGAGAACCTGCAACAATTTTTCCCGAATGCGGTGGTGGTAGACCTCTGTTGTTAGTGACCAACCCGGATATTTTCTATTATGCCACGTTCTTTGCTTACAATAAGCTCGATCGCGACAACATTGCTAGCGAATTTTACAGCAGTTTCTCGACGGTTATTTTCGATGAATTTCACCTTTATAATGCCAAGCAATTAGTCAGCTTATTTTTCTATCTCGCTTTATCCAAAGAATTCGGTTATTTTCAGCACAACCGCAAAATTGTACTGTTGACAGCAACACCAGAACCTGCTTGCGAAGAAGCATTGAATGTCCTAGGAAAAAATGGTGTCAGAATTTATCGAACTGACAGCAAAAATCAAATCAAAAACTTGCTTCCTTCTCAAACTCAAGTCAATCTCGAAATTCGCAAGCAGCCGGAAAAAGACCAACTGATTACAGAAATCGTCGCAGAAGTTGTGCGGCGGCTGCGCGAATTTCCTGACGAAAACGGGGCGGTGATTCTCGATGGGAAGGATACATTAGGAAGAATTAGCGATCGACTGCGCGATCGCGGATTTGCCGATTTCTGCGGGCGGATTACGGGCGATACACCCAAGGAAGAACGCCCGCAGGCTGCCCAAAAACAAGTGATTCTGGCTACAAGTACCGTGGATGTCGGCTTCAACTTTGAACGGGACAATCCGCCACCCAGACAGAATCTCGACTGGTTGATTTTTTCAACGCGCGATCGCTTTGCATTTTGGCAGCGGATCGGGCGTGTGGGGCGGGTTTTGGGGAAAACGCAAACCGATATTGCTTCAGGGGCGATCGCCTATTTACCCGATCGGGCGTGGGAAGAAGGAATCGCACAACTTGACTGTAACGGCGGCCGCAATTCCCTAACAGAAATGCTAGCAAGTTTAGACTGCATGAAACGTCCGTTTCTAGAAATTTACTGGCGATCCGAAGCATTTCTAGAAATTGCCAAACCCTTACTCGAACTAGAAATATTGCTGGAAAAATTGCCCGAAGCAAGTTTAGTCAGCCAGCTTTATCAAACGCTGCAAATCGTGTTGGGAGGTAAACGAGATTGGAGTTCTTACCGCCAGCGGATGAAGGTATTGCAAGGTGCCGAAAATGTAGCCAAGTCTACTATCAAACAAATTCAAAAAGAGTGGAAATACATTAAAGGCGGTCAAAACTGCGTTATCAGTTTTATGCAAGCCAACTATCCCGAAGATTGGGAAGAAATTCGTTCGGGGAGAAGTGCGATCGAATCAATTGAGGAAAAAATTTGCAAACACCAAAAAGTCGCCGAAGAATTCAAAGAATATGCAACGATTCTCAAAACTAGCTATGCGCCGCTGTTTAAATTCCGAGAAAGCTTGTTTGAAAATATCAAAATTTACGATCCGCACAACTTCTTACTCGATGAAGTAGGCGAAACCAATCTCGATCCGATTCACCTGCTGAGATATTTTGAATTTGACTCCGATGAACGTGGAATTGTGCTTACCGATCGCGCCACCGAAACCTACGGACTGAAATTCGCCTTGCAAGTTCCAGACTTAGAAGAATTTGCTAATAATTATCTCTGCAAACTCTATGCCTTCAAAAATTGTACGATCGAACGGACGATCGACAACTGCGTGCGTCCCACAGCCCTAATTTCCCAACTTTCACCACCCTTAATGCCTGGTGTAATAGTCAAAGAACACCGCAAAAATAGCTGGGCAATTCTCAAACTAAGAAAACAAGGAGTCGAATGCTATTCAATTACGGTAACAGATATCTTTGGTGCCGAAAAAGAATATAAATTTTTTCCAAGTTTATCGGGCATTTTGGCGATCGCCTCCGCCGGCATTGCCTTAAAATGTCCTGACAATCAAGAATTCTGGGTAATCTAAATCATGCCACACAGCCTAGTCCTCAACCTCCTCCCCCTCTCCCCAATATCCCCCGGATACCTAACGGGAAGACACCTGCACGCCCTCTTCCTCACCCTCGCGAGTTCCGTTGACAAAGAACTCGGCGACTACCTCCACGAAGCCGCAGCAGATAAAGCCTTCACCCTCAGCCCTTTACAAACTAAAAAATGCCCTTTCAAAAAACACCATTACCTGCAATGGGAACACACAGAACCTATTCCCGAACATACTCCATGTTGGTGGCGAATTAGTCTCCTGGATGACTCTTTGTTCGGCAAATTAACTCACCTGTGGCTGAATCTCAATCCGTCGAAGCCGTGGCATTTGGGCCCCACTGATTTGTTGATTACTAAGATTCTAGGAACGCCACAACTCGATCGCCCTTGGGCTAATGCTTGCGATTACTCTCAATTGTACGAACAAGCATCGGAAACTAATCGATTGATTGCGTTCAGTCTGGCGACTCCGACTGCGTTTCGTCAGGGTAAATTTGATTCTGTTTTGCCGACAAGAGAATGCGTTTTCAACAGTCTCCTCAGTCGCTGGAACAAGTACAGCGGGATTGAATTTTTACCGCTGGTACTAGATTCAGTTTTTTCGAGCTTTATCAATATTAAGACTGAAGCTTTGACCAATTATCATAGCAATTTTGTCGGGATTGTTGGGGAGGTTAGTTATCGGATTTTAGGAGATGTGAAGCCGTCAGCGATTAAACAAATTAATGCTTTAGCTGATTATGCTTTGTACTGCGGAGTGGGAAGAAAAACGCCGATGGGTATGGGTATGACGCGGCGGATTTTTATTAAATAATTCCCAGATGCAGGCGCATTCACTCGGCGATTGAAATCGCTTCTACACAAACGAAGTCGGCCTCCGCCGACTGGGGAATAAGAGTTGTTAGCAAAAACCATTGCAATTATGAATGATAGTGATGATTACATTTCGATCGCATCCTTGAACCAATACTCTTACTGTCCTCACCGCTGCTGGCGGATGTTTTGCGCGGGAGAATTTGCGGATAACCAGTATACCATAGAAGGGACGACTTTGCACGATCGCGTTCACACTATGGGCGAGATGAATCGCGATGAAACTTGGCAGGTACGCGCGATTTGGCTGAAGTCGGAACGCTACAAGCTGATTGGTAAATCCGACTTGATTGAATCGGAGAATGGTGAGTTGTATCCGGTTGAGTACAAGCGGGGGCGCAAGGGGGAATGGGATAATGATGAGTTGCAAGTGTGCGCGCAAGCCTTGTGTTTGGAAGAGATGACGGGGAAAAGTATTGCGACTGGATATGTGTATTACGCGCAGTCGCACCAGCGGCAAAAAGTGGAGATTTCTGAGGTGTTGAGGGAAGAGGCAGTGGCGACTATTGAAAAAGTCGCTGCTCTTTTGCGATCGGGAAATATACCGTTACCAGTTTACACCGCTCGGTGTTCGGGATGCAGTCTTTCTTCCCAATGCCTGCCCCAAGCTGCTAGCAAAGTCAATCGCTATCAAGAAGCAAGTTAATCTGCCAATAGGAGAATTCACCATGGGAACAGTTTACGTCACGCAAGCAGATGCTTTTATCGGCAAAATAGATGAACGTCTTACCGTTAAAGCTGATAAGAAAACTCTCTTGGACGTGCCATTAATTAGAATTGACGGTGTTGTTGTATTGGGACGTGCTACGGTTTCTCCTGCTGTTGTTGTGGAATTGTTGGAACATCACATTCCTTTAAGTTTTCTGACGGCAAACGGACGCTATTTAGGGAGGTTGGAACCGGAAATGACTAAGAATATTTTTGTGCGGAAAGCTCAGTGGAAAGCCGCAGGTGAATCGGAACAAGCGGTACATTTAGTCAGGGGGTTTGTACGCGGGAAGCTAAAAAATTATCGCAATACTTTGTTAGAGTGCCAGCGCAAATATACTCAACAAGATTTTGAAAAGCCGATCGCACAATTGAAAGAAGTAATCGGATCGGTTGATAAAACTTCAAATATTAATTCGCTGCGAGGATTAGAAGGAGCGGGTAGTGCGACTTATTTTGGCTGTTTCAATCGGCTGATTCGGGTGCCGGAATTTAGCTTTGAAGTTCGCCGTCGCCGCCCGCCTACTGACCCGGTAAACTCTCTGTTGAGTTTGGGATATTCTCTGCTGCGGCACGATGTTCAAAGTGCAGTGAATATTATTGGGTTCGATCCGTATTTGGGATATTTGCATTTTGAGCGCTACGGGCGTCCTTCTTTAGCACTGGACTTGATGGAAGAATTTCGACCTTTGGTAGTTGATGCTGTGGTGTTGGCGGCGATCAATTTGCAGAAAATTTCACCCAGCGATTTTACAGTAGAACCGTTGAGTGGTGCGGTTTCTTTAACAAAGGAAGGGCTGCACAATTTTTTGCGGCTTTACGAGCAGAAGAAACAGTCAAAGTTCAAGCATCCAGTTATGGGAAAGCTGTGTACCTATCAAGAAGCATTTGAAATTCAAGGGCGGCTGATGGCTAAGTATTTGATGGGTGAAGTTGACAAGTATCCACCTTTGTTTTTGAAATAGCTTCTTTGCTTTTGTCGCACCATCAAGGTATTTCTCATGAAATTGAAAAGTATCCACCTTTGTTTTTGAAATAGGGAGTACAATAAAGTTATGTTTGTTCTGGTTTGCTACGATATATCAGAGGACAATCGTCGCACTAAGATTCACAAGATTCTCAAGTCTTATGGGGAATGGAAGCAGTATTCGGTGTTTCATTGCGATGTGACGGATACTCAGTATGCCCGGATGCGTCAACGTCTGGGCCGGGTGATTAAGTCTGATGAGGATAGTGTCCTGTTTCATTTTTTGTGCGCTTGCTGTCAGGGCAAGATCGAGCGGATTGGCGGCAGGGCACCGCTGGATACTACGATCTTTATGGTGTGATTTTGCGTCTGGCTATAGGTGTTGAACGGAGGGGGGTAGATTTTAATGGCTGAGAGCTTTACTAGGACTGGGTTTGAAGTGGTTTGTACCTCTAAGGTGTCAGACGCAAATGCTGCAAGCTTTACTAGGAGTGGGTTTGAGGCTTTTTTGAATTTTGCCCCCTTGACAGGGCGATCGGTGAAACGGTATATTGATTTCATTCAGACGCAACTGAACCTTGAAAACCTTATATTTCTAGCCTCCCAGACACCGGCGGCCGCAATCGAACTAAACCCCTATTAGGGATTGAAACAATTGATTCAATCATTTGCAGAAGCTGGCCTTCTGCGCCGCAATCGAACTAAACCCCTATTAGGGATTGAAACATTCTACGTGCGATCGATTGAAATAAAACTCGGGCCGCAATCGAACTAAACCCCTATTAGGGATTGAAACGCTATAGCCATTGCTGCTGTTGCTGCCGCCGCGCCGCAATCGAACTAAACCCCTATTAGGGATTGAAACAGGGTGCTTGTATTCGGCGGCCGTAAATTCGCCGGAGCGCCGCAATCGAACTAAACCCCTATTAGGGATTGAAACTTGAAACCGAGCTAGTGCTGACTTTCTCAAACCGGGCCGCAATCGAACTAAACCCCTATTAGGGATTGAAACTTCCCTACTTTTTTGCTAACAAACCGAGCACCGAGGCCGCAATCGAACTAAACCCCTATTAGGGATTGAAACTTAAGGATTGGGAGGACTTAGAGGCCCGGCACAAAGCCGCAATCGAACTAAACCCCTATTAGGGATTGAAACTGGAAAATTGACGCTAAGGGAATCTGGACACCACGCCGCAATCGAACTAAACCCCTATTAGGGATTGAAACTAGCAATGTCAACACCCAAAATGATTAATTTATCATGCCGCAATCGAACTAAACCCCTATTAGGGATTGAAACGGACTTATTCGACCAGACGATTGAATTTGATTTGCCGCAATCGAACTAAACCCCTATTAGGGATTGAAACCGATTGATTCAGTTGATTCCGACGAATCATCTACGCCGCAATCGAACTAAACCCCTATTAGGGATTGAAACTCCACGCCCAATGCCGACTGCCGCTCCCATTCCGCCGCAATCGAACTAAACCCCTATTAGGGATTGAAACTTCCCGCTTTCGCTCAAGTTCGATCGCGGCTTGTTCGCGAGCCGCAATCGAACTAAACCCCTATTAGGGATTGAAACTTTATCACTGATCGAACAAGTTACTTTTCCGTCACGCCGCAATCGAACTAAACCCCTATTAGGGATTGAAACTAGGACAATTTACCGCCGAATCACTCGGTTTGAGAAGCGCCGCAATCGAACTAAACCCCTATTAGGGATTGAAACATGAATCACTTGTTCAATATTTTGCTATTGCATTTGGTTTGCAAAAATACCTAAAACTTTATTGATATCTTTCAGGTAATACTCTGTCGCATCAACTCTGAGGTGTTTTTCAGATAATTCTAAGAACCTCCAAATATTCCCAGAAGTAACTACTCCTAAAATAACTGGAATTTGATTTCCCTCCCGATCGTTAAAAAGTTGAGCGGCTAACATTTCGGAGGCGCATTGACCTATTCCGGCACCAATATTTTCTTTTTTTGCCTCCACTAGAACAATCACAGGAGATTTGAGAAATAATTGTTCGGGAGATTTACTGATGATATAGTCGCAGGTTCCGTTTAACCCTCGTTCAATGTCTACGTTAAAATCCACTCCCGAAAACAAGCTGATTTTTGAGCTTACCTGTTTTCTCAAATCTAGCAAAATCGGTGCAATAATCATTTCCGATCGCGCTTTCTCAGTATTGATTTTTAAAGCCAATTGTGCATTGTCTTGTAAAAATTCTGTGAGTAATGCACTAGGCTCTAACTCAGGAACGTTGGCAAAAAGGTCTACGTCTTCTGAAATAGTCAAATCAAAAGCTTTTTGCACTTTTTCTAAAGTAAAATCACTGTAATACATCTAAATTTTCCTGATTCTGCGTATTACATTATAATAGTGACATTCGTTTGATTGACGTGCGTAGCGAAGCGATCGCCATTATCATCCCCGCGCCGCCACAAGCCACAGCTAATGTTGCTAAATCTGGCTTAGGGAATTTTGCCTTACTCGCCGCCCAAAAATAAAGCTACGATCGCAGTGAGTGGCAGATATTTAGTCTGGCGTTCAAGTTTGGTTATACCAATTTTAAAAATCCTTGCTACAATACTCTTAGTTGAGGAAAGTTTAGTCAAATATTGTGGCTGGTGCGTCGCTCGCTAAATTTTTCGTTTTTTTCGGATACTATCGATGAATCCACACCCTACAAATATTGTTGCTTTAATTTTTCACGCTTGGTATTACTCGATGGGTGATTCTCAGCAGCAAGCGGCAATCAAATTAAACTTCTGTCAAGGCCCAAACTACAAAATTATTGGCTCAAAAATAGATTTCTCCTCACTCTTTTTATCCTTTCCAATCACCTCAAGCAATCGATCGACTCCACGCCTCCAAGAAAAGTGATCAGCCACAAAACCCGGGCCCGCAACCCTAGCATTTGCAGCTATTTCAGGATGCTCGATCGCACTTTGCATCAAATCAGTCAAATGCTCCCACTCAGGAGCTAAGATAAATAAGGTTTCGCCCTCGATCGCCACAGCCGTAAATTTACTCTCGATCCTCCGTGCAAAGTCCGATCGCGTAAAATCATCCGTAGGCCCGCCCGCAGTGCAGATTATCGGCAAACCGGAAGCCGCAGCCTCTAACACCGGCAGGTTAAAACCTTCCGCCAAATACGGAGAAACATAAACATCCGCTGCTTGGTAAAACTCAGCTATTTGAGCAAAAGATAACTGACTACCAGTATAAATTAATCTCGGTAAAACCCTCGCTCTTTCAGCATCGCCCAGCACAACTCGGCAGGCTTCGGCAATCTCATCTCTGGAGGGATAAAGCAGTTCTGAACCTTTTAAAACTAATCTCGCATGGGGATATTTGTCAACTACCGCAGCGAAGGCTTTTAATAAAGGGCGAATGCCTTTGCGATTGGTTTGTCCGCCGATGTTTAAAAATATAAAATAGTTTGACCAGCCGAAGCTTTCCCTGAGCGATTGACGCCGATCGCCCGCAGCGGGATAATAAATCTGAGGATCGACTCCCAAAGGTACTACGGCGATGCGATCGCCCTCAATACCGCTGCGGATTAAGCCCGCTTTTGACCACGCCGAAGGTGTAATAATTTTTACTTCAGAATTAACCGGGGTTTGGACGATCGACCTCACGCCGATCGCATCTAATACACTACGGGTAATAATCCCCCATTCTGTGGCTGCAAACACCCAGGTTTCGGCGCTGCTGGATGCTGCAAAGTCCCACGGGCAGTGCATTCGCAGCGTCACGTCGGCTGACTGATTTAGCGCAGGACTCGGAATGCTGCGGAGTAATGCTTCATTTGGGCGATCGAACAAACTAATTTTCGTTTCCCAAGCGGCATCTATGTAGGGCATATCCCGGTGGAAAAGTTCTATTTTTCCTCGCGGGCGCTTCATCATTTCTAGGAGTTGAAATTGATTCGCTACGCAATAGGAATGAGCGATAAAACGCCACCCTTCAACAATAATCTGCAACTTATAACTCCGACTTTAGTTATTAAAATTTTAAATAATCCTTAGCAATTAGCAATTAAGTAGGCAGTTACAAATAAATATTCTATTGTTCGGGCTGGTTTGGCACTCGTCTGCTGACTTGCAGAGCGAGATTTTTAGCTAAACTCGCCCCCACAAGATACTATGTTTTGTTGTCCTTGCCTACTTACCAATTGGTGTCAAATTAAGAGTAAAACCCTTGAAAAATCTCGCTCAACAGTAAACCGATGCTACATAAGACGTTAAGTTGACACCAATTACCAATTACCAATTACCAATTACCAAATCCTTACTTCATCACTTGCCAATCCATAATCCGCCATTGTCCGTCTTGGCGGATTAAGTCGTAGCGGATGCGGAGGTTTTCGTTGCGGGAAGTAACTAGCTGATCGCGATCGAAAGTTTCGGCTTTTTCGCTGACTTGGGCTTCTACTTCGGCGCGATCGGGATTAGTTGGATTCGTTTTAACTCCTTTAACTTCTAGCTTGTGGACGTAACGCTGGTGGGCGTTGTTTTTTTGTTGAGCCTCTGCCATCAATTGCCAGCGAGACAAAGCCGGTTCTGTGAGAACTTGCTGTAATTCTTCGACAGCGTGGTTAGGCCCCAAAGCCGCTGCTTTCGCCGACAGCCAGCTTTGCACTATTTGTCCTGCTGCTTGGTCAGTGATTGCTCCCGACACTGGGGCGGGGGCGCTGGGTTCTGGGGCCGCTGCTGGTGCGGGGATTTCTACGGGCGGTGCATCCAGGCTGACGCGAGCTTGTTCTCCTTGCAGGGATGGGCCTGAGAGGGCTTGCATGGCACTGGCGAACAGACTGAGTATCCACCAGAAAATTAACAGGCTCAGGACACCTGCGACGACAAGCAAAGCCAGCTTGTTTGGTGGTAGGGACTTGACGAAGGCGGAAATTTGGGTTCCTACGGTGCGCGCCCGATCGGCAAAAGAGCCTGTTAGCCCCTGACCGATCGCTCCGCTGCGCCCCGTCGTATGGGGTCGCCTGCGGTGTTTCGCGGTCGAGGCTGGGGGTACTGCCGCCGCAGCCGGGAGAGAGACGGTGGAAGCAGCCCCTGTTCCTGCCGCCGTTGCCTGGTATTTCGCGCCGGAAGACGCGCTGGTGCTATCTGCCGGTACGGGGGTCAAGGTGACGGTACTGGCGGCCTGTTTGGCTGCGGGTGGCTGTGGAGGTGTGGGTGGGCGATCGCCCGGTGGTTGCAGTCGTGCTTGGGGTTTGCCCGATCGGGGTTGCACGACGACCCATTCGTTGGCGGTTTCTGCGTCCGACGGCAAAGCTTCTAGGTAAGCTTGGACTTTCGGAGCGGCAAAATAATCTTTCAAAGAAACTGACTGGTTTGCCAAGTCGCGGAAGTGAGGAAACACTTCTTCTTGCAGCCAGTGTTCGGCGTACAAGCAGAGTCCCGGCAACAAATCGGGAGAATCTTGGGAATGTTCGCGAATAAAAGCGAGGGGTTCTTTTTCCGAACTGAGTTCGAGGGATCTGCTGGCTTCTTCTGTTTGGCCCAGCAGCAGGGAACACACGGCTTTTTCTAGGTGAACGTCTTGGCGGCGGCCGAGCTGCATCAACATCAGCTTGGCGCGACGGATCATCGAAGGCTGTCTGGTGGCAAATCCTTGGGCTAACAGGGTGTAGACCGAGAGGTAAGTGGCGACTGCGGAGGGGCGGCCGGCTTCGGCTTCAAATAGGGTCTGCTGCTCGCTGCTGGTTAGGTGTTTGCGCAGTTGCTGGACGAAGCGGAGGAAGTCTTCTATGCCTAAACCCGATCGATCGTCCCCCGAGCCATCGATACCGCCCCGTTCTTCGAGCATTTCTCGCAGGATTTGCAGTCCCTGACGGCGCTCGGAGACTTTTTCTTCAGGGAGCGATAGTAATTCTAAAATGTTGTACGGACGGAGTTTGTATATATCGGTTTGCATTTCACCCCTCACGCTTGGAAATAAGCTTTCGCGCAGCAGTAGTTCTTGACCTGCGTCTAGTGATTTTGCCGCATTTTGGTATTGACCTTGCTGCCACTGTTCGCGGCCGAGTTCTAGGCAGGCCAAGGCTACGGTTAAAACTATGTCTGGCCGCACGAGCTGGGGGTCGCCGAAGCGGCCTTCGTCGATCGCGATGCTGCCATTGTTGAGATACGGGCGACCCAGCTTCTGTACGAGTTCGTATTCCCCCAGTTCTTGCAGTACGAGCAGGGCTCCTACGAATTGGTTGTCATCGATTTCAATACTTGGAGTGTGGGGGTCAGGAGCAGCGTCTAAGGCATTGGACTCGGCCGGAACGGTTTCCTCCGGGTCGTCTTGCAAAACTGTGGCCGGCCAAGCTGAGGTTTTCGACCTCTGCTTGGCTGCAATTGCTGCTTCCGACTCTCGATCGTAAGTTTTGGCTAAAAAACTGGCATCATAAGCTTTGCGCCCGTCTGAGTCTGACAGAACGGCGCAGGCTTCATCGATCAATTGTTTGCGGGCGACGATCGCAACTTCGGAATACTCCCGGCGTGGAAGCTGTAAAGTGCGATCGCGATGAGCCTGCTGCAACTGTTCGGCAGTAGCTTGAATCGGTAGACCCAAAATCCGGTAGTAATCTAGTGGAATGAGCACTGTCCACTTCCCCAAAAGCGCTAGCAACTGAATTAGCCTATCTTAGCTAAGGTTGGTTTGTAACAAAAGCATTAGTGACAACTTAATCGGGTTTTGGCAGGAGTCGGTGCTGCAAGTCCAGGGCTTTTGCCCCCTGCTTCCTTGATTTTAACAACTTGTGAACCGCGGCGCTGGAAAATCTTCGACCATTTTATGCTGCGCTTGTACCCTCTGTCGGTTTACATTTAGATGTTTAGGAAGCCGATCGGGTATTAATTTTTTATGGCTGAGGAACGGAGCTTACCAGTTTTTGACGCGCAGAGCGTAACTATTTCTCGGGATGAGGGCTTGATGCTCTACGAGGATATGGTTTTGGGGCGTTACTTTGAGGACAAGTGCGCTGAGATGTATTACCGGGGCAAAATGTTTGGTTTTGTGCACTTGTACAACGGCCAGGAAGCGGTCTCGACTGGCGTCATTCGATCGATGCGCCGGGATGACACCGATTACGTCAGCAGCACCTACCGCGATCACGTTCACGCTTTGAGCGCGGGCGTACCGGCGCGGGAAGTGATGGCGGAGTTGTTCGGAAAGGAAACCGGTTGCTCGAAGGGCCGCGGCGGTTCGATGCATATGTTTTCGGCAGAACATCGGTTGTTGGGAGGCTATGCTTTTGTGGCTGAGGGAATTCCTGTAGCTACGGGGGCGGCTTTTCAATCGAAATACCGGCGGGAAGCTTTGGGAGATGAGAGCTCTGATGGCGTAACTGCTTGTTTTTTTGGCGATGGTGCTGCGAATAACGGGCAGTTTTTCGAGTGTTTGAACATGGCAGCTTTGTGGAAATTGCCGATTCTTTATGTTGTAGAAAACAACAAATGGGCGATCGGCATGGCCCACGAGCGAGCTACATCTGACCCCTTAATTTTCAAGAAAGCTCATGCTTTTGGCATGGCTGGCGTCGAAGTTGACGGGATGGATGTTTTGGCGGTGCGGGAAGTGGCGAAGGAAGCTGTAGCGCGGGCGCGGGCTGGCGAAGGGCCGACTGTGATCGAGGCTTTGACTTATCGCTTTCGCGGCCATTCCTTGGCAGATCCTGATGAGTTGCGCTCTAAGGAAGAGAAAGAATATTGGTTCCCCCGCGATCCAATTAAGAAGTTAGCTGCTGATTTGATCGATCGCACTTTGGCTACTGCTGAAGAGTTAAAGGCGATCGAGAAAAAGATCGAAGCAGTAATTGATGATGCGGTAGATTTTGCAGAGAAAAGCCCCGAGCCAGATCCGAGCGAATTGTATCGCTATATCTATGCTGAAGATTAATAATTTTTAGCGAGAATTTGCCGTTGCAGCTACAGGCTCAAACCTGTAGCTGCAAGCATTTCAAAGTATAATAGAATACTCTAACAGCTAAGATTGTCATTGCGAGGAACGAAGCAATCGCAGTATTTATTCTTCACAGCGTTTGATCTCTTGGGCAGTCTTAACTTAATCGTATTGAGTATTTGTAGGGTGCGGATACATCGATGTATAATTGAATACTCTAACAGTTAGGATTGTCATTGCGAGGAACGAAGCAATCGCAGTATTTATTCTTCACAGGGTTTGATCTCTTGGGCAGTCTTAACTTAATCGTATTGAGTATTTGTAGGGTGCGGATACATCGATAATCCCTAGACAAAGACCAACAATTTCACAGCGACGCACCTAACCAAATCGTTAAATAAACAACCGTTTCACTCCGCCCAACAATTGTTTTGTAGCAAAAATTTTGATAATTAATATTAAAGCTATAATTGAAGGTATACTTTCTGTACGCAAAGAGAGGCGGTATGATAAATATCGATCGCAATCTAAGTCAAATCAGCCCAAAAATGGGCGCAGTTCGAGTCAATGTCAAACTAACGAATGCCATTGATGAAGCCTTAGTGCGTCGAGGATTGCTCGATCCGAATCTTTGGCCTGTTTGCGAAGTAGAAGCACTGATAAATACTGGCGCATTCAGAACTGCTATACCTGTGGAAGTTTGCGAACACCTAGGTTTAAGAATTCGGAGTCAGGAAATAGCAAAGTATGCTGATGGCCGACAAGAAACAGTAGGATTGACTGGGCCTGTGATTGTTGAAATGGAAGGGCGCGAGACGATTGAGGCTGCAATGGTTTTAGGCGATATCGTGCTAATCGGTCAAACTGTGTTAGAAACTTTAGTTGTAGGGTGCGTCGCCGTGTAACAATTCCTCGCATTTCACGCCAAATCTCATAGCGACGCACCTTACACATTGGGCGGACGAAACAAACCCAACAATTCTCTTGTAGCAAGCTTTTTTCTAAATGGTATAACTAAGCTGTTTCACATTTAACCGGGATATTGGGGGCGGGCAGGATGCCCACCCCACAAGAATTTTAAGGGTTTACAGATATTTTGGATGTGAATTAGAGATAGTGGTGAACCCGCCGCTATGCGATATGTATTATCGCTGTTGTGAAAAATTTTAAGCAATTCCAAAACTCTAAACTATTTTCGGTACAGGCCGCAACCTGCCCGCGACTTCTACACTCGGCCAACCCGGATCGAAAGTCAAATTTTCCAAAGTTCCATCGCTACCAATTACAAACGTATCCTCAATTTTTGCCCCAGACAAACTCGGATTCCAAGCCACAGCCATATTTTCAGTCAAGATATCTGAAGTAGCCGGATTCGCCACAACTTCCCGCGCCAAATATCCAGTAGTTCCGCCTTGATGGTGTTCCCGAATTGCTTGAGGATAGCCGTGCTGTTCGTAAGCTTGTTTAAGGGTATAATAAATTGCATTCAGCGATACTCTCGGGCGGCACAAATCCAAGGCGGCGGCTTCAATTTCTCTAACTTGTCGGTGCAACTCTGAATGCTGTTTTTCCAGGGAACCGAAACAGATAAATCGAGTTAAATTTGCATACAAACCGTTTCCCCTCGCGCAGAATACTAACATAGCTTGCTTCCCGATTTGTTCGGCGGTGGCGGTGGCGTGGCGGTACAGGGGTAAACGCCTTTCTCCAGCAACTAACGTCAGGGCTGGATGCAAACCTCTCGCCCACAAAGCCTCTGCACCTGCACCCGCTAATTGATATTCTGTCCATTCCGGTTTGGCTGCTGAAAGTACCTCTGTCATCGCTTCGCTGGCTAAACGCCCGACTCGCCGGTAGCGCTCTAATTCGCTTGACATCATTGTCTGTTTGCGAGACTGTAAAGATGCGACGATCGCAGTTTCGTTACGATGAATTGGTCGATCGCTCATCACGTTACCGCCACCAGTAATTTGTTTGACAAAAGCTTCGCGCTGTGGAACATCCGCCCAAGGATAGATGTGCATTTGAAAGTTGGCGGGAAGTTCTTCATCTTGCAAGCGCTGGGCTTCGATTTCATCGGTGAGTACCCAAGCAGTATCGGCGGTGACTAAGACTTCTGCAACTCCGGTTTCTGCCGTAAGCAAGACAGTATGGGAAGCACCGGCGGTGGCCCAAGCAAACCAATCAGTGCCGCGCAACCGCAGGGCGATCGCTCCGGTTTCAGTTAAGGCTGTGCGAATGAATTCGAGTTTGCGATCGACTTCTGGATTTAATGAGTTTACCATATAGGTTCGTAGTGAGGACTTCAGTCCTTCTAAAAAAGGTTCGTAGTGAGGACTTCAGTCCTTCTAAAAAAGGTTCGTAGTGAGGACTTCAGTCCTTCTAAAAAAGGTTCGTAGTGAGGACTTCAGTCCTTCTAAAAAAGGTTCGTAGTGAGGACTTCAGTCCTTCTAAAAAAGGTTCGTAGTGAGGACTTCAGTCCTTCTAAAAAAGGTTCGTAGTGAGGACTTCAGTCCTTCTAAAAAAGGTTCGTAGTGAGGACTTCAGTCCTTCCTAAAAGGTTCGTAGTGAGGACTTCAGTCCTTCCTAAAAGGTTCGTAGTGAGGACTTCAGTCCTTCTTGAAATTTTGTAATAAAGAAGGACTAAAGTCCTCACTACGAACCTTTTTTATTAAAGGTACTAACATAAATTTACCGTAAGAAAAAGGACTGAAGTCCTCACTACGAACCTTTTTTGTGTAATTTATTAACATAAATTTACCGTAATAAAGAAGGACTTCAGTCCTCACTACGAACCTTTTTTATGGAAGTTATTTACCTAAATTTACCGTAAAAAAAAGGACTGAAGTCCTCACTACGAACCTTTTTTGTGTAATTTATTAACCTAAATTTACTGTAATAAAGAAGGACTGAAGTCCTCACTACGAACCTTTTTTATGGAAGTTATTCACCTAAATTTACCGTAAGAAAAAGGACTGAAGTCCTCACTACGAACCTTTTTTATGGAAGTTATTAACCTAAATTTACTGTAAGAAAGAAGGACTGAAGTCCTCACTACGAACCAAGGTTATTAACATAGATTAACAGATATGGCTTGCAATTCTTTAGCTTTTTCTTCCGGTAAAGCGTCGTTAGCAAACATTCCCGCGGCGAGTTCGGTTCCTGCTAGGTATTTTAGCCGATCGCTCGATCGATAGGGCGGATAAAACTCAGCGTGCAGATGCGCCTCCGGGTGAGGCTTTCCGTCGGTGGGCCCTTGAAACCAAGCCATCAAATAAGGGAATTGACGCTGCCACAAACCGTCATATTTAAGGGCGACTGTTTTTAAGGCTTTAGCAAGCGATTGACGCTGTTTTTCGGTAAGATCGATAAATGTGGCTGCTGGTGCGATCGGCGCAATCCACACTTCGTAAGGATAACGGGCGCAAGCGGGCACAAAGGCGATCGCATCTTCGTCTAAATACAGAATGCGCTGTTTGTCGGCTATCTCTTGTTGAATCAAATCTTGCAACAAACCGCTGTTATTTTTTTGATAGTAAACCGACTGACATTCTAACATCCGCGCGGGCACCGGTGGCACGAACGGATAAGCATAAATTTGACCGTGGGGATGGTGCAAAGTTACTCCGACTTCGACACCGCGATTCTCAAACGGTAACACATATTGAATCTCGGGATTGCTGCCAATCACTGAAGTGCGATCGGCCCAAACTTCTAACAATAATTCTAAGTGACTTAACTCCAAAGAACCCAAAGAAGCCAGCGGATCTTGGGTGAAAACAACGACTTCGCAAATGCCCTTAGCAGGCAAAGTTTCCACAATACTTGCAGGTGGATTATGGGCTTGCAAAGTCATCGAAGGAAAGCGGTTGTCAAAAACTGCTACGTCGTATTTACCAGGGGGTAATTCTGTGGGAAACGTGGGGTTAATTGTAGCAGCCAGCGGGTTGTATTCCGGCGGCGGCATAAAGGTTCTGCCTTGGCGGTGGCTGGCATATGCTACCCACTCCCCCCGCAAAGGATGCCAGCGAAAATGTGGGTTTGCCTTGACTGGTTCGTTGCTGGGACTTACCGCCGCGATGCATTCTGGGATTGGGTTGCGGCTGTACAGTGTCAGCGGGCGGCCGTCTGGTTTTTGCAATATTTGGGAGTGCATTTTTTTCGGGCGGGCGATCGGTTTTGAGAGATTTTAGAAGTATAACTTCGTGCCTTGAGAATTCGCCCCTACCTAAAGTCGCAAATTATGTTCAAAACCAAATATCTCCGTAGGGGCGAAGCATTCCGGCAGTAAATCTCTGCTTCTGACAAATAAATTATCTTCCGAAATGCTTCGCCCCTAAACTCATGGGGATGCTTTGGTTTCAACCCCTGGCGGACTCAAGGTTGAACATTTAGCTGAGCCCTTCGATCGCTTTTCCTTTAGTTTGAACCATTGCCATTGATATCGAAGCTTTTTATAATGGGAATTTCTGAAGGTGAGGAAGCTACGATTCGCAGGTTGATATCAACTATAATTTGATTTTTATCAACAATTACATTTGCTTTTTTTATTAAGAATTTTATTGGTAAACAATCGCCTGATTCAGGTTCGGGAGACGACAGAGTTTTATATCCTGCGTCCTCCAGCCATTCACAAATCTTCCTCCAGTTTTCTACCTTTTCATCAGCTTTACCTACAAGATTTTTAACATATTGGTATAAAGTATTACAAAAATCTACGGCAATTCCCTTGGGGTTTTTATTGAGCGTTTCGGCAATTTCGGTAGGACTGTGGCCGCAGAGTAGACCACGTAGATGTTGTTTCTCTGTGGGCGTGAGCCGCTTTCCCTTGGCGGATGCTAAGTCTGTGTAGAGGGTTTCTAAGTCCCAGTCGCGGGCAGCTTGGGGGAAGCGATCGTTAGAGGATGCCATTGGAGGAGATAGGTTTTTGGATTTTTCCTAATCAAAGTCTAACACAATTCCTAGTGCTTGTTAGTTTCTTTGTTAAGCTTGGTTAGGTTAGTATCAAAAAAAGCAGGATCGTGATTAATTTTACACCTAAAATCCGGGGAAGGCTCACTTCTTGCGGGGTACATTTTTTTGCTGAGCAGAGTTATTAAGCCATCGAAGACTTCAATTACCGAAATAGCTAAGTCTAGTCCTTTCAAAGACCAGGCTGATTTGACATCTGTCAGAGCAGCCCTTGACTATCCAGGGCATGAATAGACTTTTTAATTAAAAGAGTGATGTATCGTAAAATGGATGAATTTGTTAGAAAAGCTGCGGCATTGGGATTACCCGCAATTATGCTGGTAATTGTGATGGCAACTACAGGTTTAGCAGGTGCGGCTGCAATTACAGCAGCTTTAGCAACGTTAGGTGGCCCAGCAGGTATGTTAGGCGGAATTGCAATGCTTGGAATGATAGGTTTAGCTACAGAGATGTTGTCTAAGTATGGTCTTGAAGCATTGCTAATTGGGATTTACAAACAGCGCCTTCAAAACGGAGAATCAAAATCGCGTCTATGCGGAGAAATTCGGAATTTACCTATCTCTGGGGAAATGAAACGCAAACTTGACGAAGAGTTTGGCTGTTAAGAGATAAGTAGAATTAGGCTTCGTCAACCATCTCTTTCTAAAGACGAACACGACTTACGCACGGCATCTATCTCTTGGAGAAGAGTCAAACATTTTGGATGACTAATGTACTTGCTGGCTCATTCTCCGTGGGAACCTTAATCGTTACTATTTTATGGAGACAACACAATGAAGTTTGATTATTCTGATTTTTTTGATTCACTTACACAGACAGGATTACTCATCACTCATGAAGAGCGTCAAAGAATTACTGAAAAAATCACCCAAGTATTATCCTATGAGCCAAAAATAGGTATTTTTGGTAAAACAGGAGTAGGTAAATCCAGTTTGTGTAATGCTCTTTTTGGTCAAGATATAGCTGCTATTAGCGATATTGAAGCTTGCACGAGAAATCCCCAAGAAATATTATTAAAAATAGGGCAGGGAAATTCAAAAGGTATTAAGTTAGTTGATGTACCTGGAGTAGGAGAAAGTCAGGAACGAGATAAGGAATACGCACAGCTTTATGCGAAGCTATTACCAGAATTAGACGTTGTGTTGTGGCTGCTCAAGGGTGATGATAGAGCATTTACCTCAGATGAAGTTTTTTACAAAAATGTGGTTAAGCCACATCTCGATCAAGGGAAAGTATTTTTTATTGTGGTCAATCAAGTAGACAAAATAGAACCTTTCAGAGAATGGGATGAAAAAAATCACATACCAGGCCCAAATCAACTGCAAAATATTGATGCAAAGTTATCGGTTGTGTCAAGATTTTTTTCAACGCCAGTGTCTAAAATTATTGCTGTTTCTGCTGGGGAAAAATACAATTTAGTTCGCTTAATTGATGAAATCGTCTTTGCGTTACCCAAAGATAAAAAAGTTACATTTGCCCGCAATGTAAAAAAAGAAAATGTTTCAGAAACAACAAAAAATAAAGCAGAAAAAGGATTTTGGGAGACTGCGTGGAATATTGTCACAGAAGTTATTCCAGCAGCAATAGAGTCTATTCCCATAGTTGGTTCACTGTTTAAAGTTGCTAAAACCTTTTTAAAGTGGTTCTTTTAAATCCCTCGCCTCTAATTAATTTCGAGATTATCTAGGATGACAACATGGATATAAATGTCAATGTAAAATATAAAGACTTGCTAGACAATTTGCTGATCAAATACCCATGTTTTTACTTTCTGAAAAATCAAAATTTGAAACATTCAGATAAAAGAAAATGGCATCTCACGAGTGAAGACAGGCTAATATACTGCCTTCAGGTCATATTTATTGGCAAAACTGGTTATGGTAAATCTACAACTGTCAATCATATTCTTGGACAACAGATATTTGAGTCAAGTGATATTGAGAGTTGCACAAGAGAGTGCCAATCTGCTATGTTCCAAATTCATGAAAGCACCGATTTATATTATTTTTCACTAGCCGATTTACCTGGAATTGGTGAGTCAATAGCTTTAGATAGGAAGTATATTGAATTATATTCCGAATTTTTAAAATTCAGCGATACTGTGGTTTATTTGTTGCGGGCAGATCAAAGAGATTTGGCTGTTGATCAAGAGACATTTAGCCGTTTGTTTCCAACTAAAAAGCAAAGAGACAAAGTAATTATTGCTGTTAATTTAGTAGATAAAATTGAACCTATAAACCGGAGTAAACCATTTAAACCGAGTCAAGCACAGCTAGAAAATGCTAACAAAAAAATTAAAATTATATCTGATTGTTTTGGGATTTCCCAAAATAAAATATTGTACTATAGTGCAACAGAGGAATATAACTTAGACAGTTTAATGACAGCGATTGCTCAAAATTTGAAAGCACGCATAGACCAGTGGACATAAAAGGTTAATCAAGAACAATCAAACAAGATGAAATTTAATATAGTATAAGGTGCGCCGAAGCGCACCCTACAGAAGCAATTATCAATCGCGCGACTTCAGCAGCGGTTCAATCTGCTGCCGTTGATACTGCAATTCCTCTGCTAAAGGCTGGTAAATTTCCCGATCGCCCGATTCATTGCAATAATCCCACAAACCATTGTAACAGTGCCTGTCATCATCCCAACCCGGATGGTTGACAATCGGATACAAACAGACTCCCTCGATCGGCACTCCTGCTTTCAGCGCCGCCGCTACCTGATTGCACACATAATTAAACCAGACAGGTCTAAAATCGTCTTCAGTGCCTGTTTCTGCGACGAATAAGGGGCGGCCGTAGCGATCGAACACTTCTTGCAGCATCTCGCCAAACGGGCGGTACAGCCGATCGGTGTATTTCATCGGGTGTTCGTTGTGAATCCACTGATTGCGATCGTAATAATTCACCCCAATAATATCGAGATATTTTTCCTGGCCGCCGAGCTCCGGGCGAAAGCGTCCCGCCAACATATCCCAAGCTTGATATTGAGATAAGCGATAACCTTCTGCAAGCTCTCGATCCTCGGGTTTGTCAGGATCGGCAATAATGTTAATTACGGGGTCAATCTGAACGATGCGGCTGCGGGGATTGATTTCCCAAACAGATTCTATCGCTGCGATCGCAGCTTTGACTAACTGAATTTTGAGTTCGTCTCCCCGCCCTCTAGCAAAGGGATTGATATAAGCGACATCGCCGCCGCCCCAGGCAATAAATGAAATTTCATTGACAGGTGTCACGAAAGGTGTTTGGTCAGTTTCGTTGGTTAGCACTTGCATAAAAGCGCCCGCCATCTTGGCAAATCTCGACACGAATTCGGGACTAAAAATATCAATATCGTCGGGCCAGCCGTAGTGAAACAAATCCCAAATTACCTGCATTTTGGTATCGCGGGCGGCGCGAATTATTGGCAGGGCGCTGGAAAAATCGTATTGTTCCGGCGACTGTTCGATCGAGTGCCAGCGCAGGCCTTCGCGGACTGTGTAAATGCCTTGCTGTTGCAACCGTTGGTAGTCGGCGATCGCAAATTTATCATGGCCGGTGGCGGCTGTGACATCGAGGCGTTTTCCCGATCGCAATTTGTGCGTGGAACATTCAAAACCGCCCATAAAAAAACTTTGAAACATCGATCGAATGGGGAATGAGGAATGGGGCATCGGGCATCGGGCATCGGGCATCGGGCATCGGGCATCGGGCATCGGGCATTGGGCATTAGGAATTTAGACATTGGGCATTAGGAATTTAGACATTGGTAATTGTTAGCAATTAACTAATAACTAATAACTAATAACTAATAACCGATGCCCTGTTTGGCCGATGCCCCATGCCCCATGCCCCATGCCCCATGCCCAATTAGCACTGACTAATACCTTCAGACTGCGAAAATTCTTCGGGAATATCCCAGCCGAGAGTTGCCGCCGCGATCGCCTGTAGGGGAAACTTAGGAGTGCGATCGGCATACAGCAAACCATTAGCTTCTTGGAAAGTATCAGTCAACTGCGTGTAACAAAATCCGCTGAACATTTCCACTCGATTTACCACGTGCAACAGCGCCGTGTAGCGCTTTTGCAGTTCTGACGTATCAGACGCCCGCACGTAGCCCCAAACCCGGTGAAAATCGGGGTTTTCCCGCCCCGCGCAGGCGATACCGCCGAATTCCGTCAGCATCACCGGCTGTCCTTGGTGGGGGTGGCCGTCCAGAGTGAGGACGCGCCCTCCGGGACGCCCGCGATCGAATAAATCGGCTAATTGGACTTCGGGCCCGTAGCGTTTGGCTACAGTTTGCGGGTTGTTGTCGTAGTCGTGAATCGCCAGGATGTCAGTATCTGTGCTTTCCCAGCCGTCATTACCGATGACGGGGCGAGTCGGATCGAGGGTTTTGGTCAGGAAATACAGCGCTTGTACGTAGTTCCGGTGGGCCGGCGATTCGACTAAATTGGGAACTCCCCAAGATTCGTTAAAGGGCACCCAGACTACGATACAGGGATGGCTGGCGTCGCGATCGATAACTTCCGTCCACTCCCGCGTCAGCCTGTCAACGGCCTTGGGAGTGAAGCGGTAGGCGCTGGGCATTTCTTCCCAAACCAGCAGCCCCAGCACGTCGGCCCAGTACAAAAATCGCGGATCTTCGATTTTTTGGTGTTTGCGGACGCCGTTGAAACCCATTGCTTTGACTAATTCGACATCGCGGCGCAAGGCTTCGTCGGAGGGCGCAGTCATCAGGGTGTCGGGCCAGTAACCTTGATCGAGCACCAGTCTCAGGTAGTAGGGGCGGCCGTTCAGCATGAAGCGATCGCGCTGAATGCTAACATTCCGCATCGCGGTGTAGGATTTAATTTCATCAAGCAGTTTGCCGTCGGCCCACAACTCCACTTGAGCGTTAATTAATGTCGGTTTTTCGGGACTCCACAGCAGTTCATTGCGGTAGTCGTCGATACCCGGGTCTGAAAGGGCGATGCGGCGGTGGATTTCGCCGTTGATGACTTCGTAGGTATCGTTGACCAGCAGCAAACAGCCGATCGACAGTTTAACTTTAATTTGAATTCCGGATTGGCGATCGCCAGCCACAAACGCTTCAAAACCGATTTCCCAGCGTTCAAACTGCGGAGTCCAGCGGATGCGATCGATATAAGTGTGAGGTACCAATTCTACCCAGACAGTCTGCCAAATGCCAGTTGTACGCGGATACCAAATGCTGTGGGGTTCAACTTGCCAATCTTGCTTCCCGCGCGGTTTCGCCAAATCTTGCGGGTCGTCCTGGGCCCAGACTGTCACCCGAGAAGGCCCGATGGGGTTAAGAACTGCTGTAATATCTGCGGTGAAAGGAGTGTGCCCGCCTTCGTGCTCGATGACAAACTGATTGTTTACCCAGACTCGGGCGCGGTAGTCTACGGCGCCGAAGTGGAGGAGAACTCTGCCTTCTGTGCGGGGTACGTCAAATTCGCGATCGTACCAGCAGTTAGCGTGAAAATTCGTGTCGCCGATCCCGCTTTTTGTTGACTCGGGAACAAATGGCACTTCTATAGTGCGAGTCCAGTCGGTAATGTCGATCGGCTGCACGCAGCGTCCCGTGTCGTCATAAGCAAACCTCCACTTACCGTTGAGACAAATCCAGTTGCTGCGGCGCAATTGGGGGCGCGGATAACCTGTTTTCCGCCCTTGAACAGTCACCTTGCTGTCGAGAGCGGAAGACTCTTCAATATCGCAATTTTCTAGTTCTCTACCTAACCAACTCATCGGCACATCTACCCGAAGTTATGTTTATAGGTTAGCGACAATTTCCCCGACTTTCACAAGTTTTTTGCCAGCTAATTTATAGTTAAAAAATTAAAACTTTTAACTTATAAACAGCCTGAGCTTTACTTGCTCTGGTGTCGCGCTATTCTAGACTTGTAGGGTGTGTCAGTCAGCTAACAGCTCTTAAAGTCGAGCTATTATTCTCACTGACCCACCCTGCGATCGCTACCATCCGCCTGAGTATTGACAGCAAAGTTTAGCTAGCTACAGTTTGCAAGCCTCCTAAAGGTTCAGCTAGGTCACTTTTGAGAGCAGGTTCTTCCGCAGGCGGCAAACACTGAAATATTTGTTCTAGCCCGGTGAGTTCAAATAGCATTCTCACTTGTTCGCTCATCGCCGATATCAAAAGTATACAGTCGCTGTCTCTAACTAATTTGACGATCGCCACTACAGCCATTAACTCGGAATTTTTCAGGAAATTGATGTTTGAGAAATCCAGCATCAGAATTTTGCCACCGCTTTCAATTAGGCGCTCTATTTCTTTCTGAAACTGAAAAAATTGAGACTTTTCCAAAACCTCATGAGACAAAACTATTTTAACGAGAACGCTCATTTTCACCTCAACCCTAGTTTGAATTGTTAGATAACTTTTGAGTAAAGCCGAGTAGAGTGCGTGCGGCCGCACCCGATCTTTCTGCCCTTACCAAATCACAGCTACCGCTTAGCAATTAAAATTTAATAACTTGCACAAGTTTGTGGGGTTGGCGTCTCGCCCGCCCCTCTCACAAGGGCGGGCGGGACACCCCACAATAACAATTAAAATTGTAAGTTATTTAATTTGTGCTCCTTAGTTGCTAGCAGATTTGCCGTTGCCGTTGACAGTGGCGACTTCTGCGGCAGCTATCCCTGGCATTTCGGTAACGGAATTTGACAAGCTTAAGTTAGCGGCAGAACCATTAAGGTTTTCCACGAATTCAATCACAGGCTTGGTAGTAATTTGAGTGTAAGTTGTCAGAGCTTGCGCGACAACTTGATCCATGTTGTAATACCTGTAAGTTGCCAGCCTTCCCACAAAAGAAACTCCCGGAGTTGCATCAGCCAAAGCCTTATATTTCTTGTATATCTCGGCATTTTCCGGACGCGGAACCGGGTAGTAAGGGTCTCCCTCAGCTTGGGGATATTCGTAGACAATGCTAGTTTTGAGATGTTCTTGTCCTGTGAGGTATTTAAACTCCGTGCAGCGAGTATATAAATGCTCGTTGGGGTAATTTACCACCGGTGCTGCTTGGTGTACGGGTACGTTCAGCGTTTCGTGCTTGAATTCCAAGGAACGGTAAGGCAATTTGCCATAGCAATAATTGAAATAGGAATCCACCGGCCCGGTATAAATCATTTCGCCGTAAGGAATAAAACCTTCAATCTCGCGGTAGTCGGTATTCAGCATCACCTTGATGTTGGGGTGATCCAGCATCTTTTCAAACATCCGAGTGTAGCCGTGCAGGGGCATTGCTTGATAAGTATCGGTGAAATAGCGATCGTCCCGGTTAGTGCGGGTTGGCACGCGCGCAATTACTGATTTGTCAAGTTCCGACGGATCCATTCCCCACTGTTTGCGGGTGTAGTTGCGGAAGAATTTCTCGTAAAGTTCGCGCCCGACTTTGCTGACAACGACATCTTCGGAAGTACGAATGTAATCCTTTGGTTCTGCTACTTTTGCAAAGAAATCTTCTACTTCAAATGAAGTTAGATTCAGTCCGTACAGTTTGTTTACTGTGTTAAGATTGATGGGAATTGGTAGCAGTTGACCGTCAACGCTGGCGAGCACGCGGTGTTCGTAGGGCCGCCACTCGGTGAACTGCGAAAGGTACTCGAAAACAGGGCGCGAATTCGTGTGAAAAATGTGGGGGCCGTACTTGTGTACGAGGATGCCGTGGTTGTCGTAGTGGTCGTAGGCGTTGCCGCCGATGTGGTTGCGGGTATCAATTATTAAGACTGTTTTACCCGCCTGAGTTGCTAGTCTTTCGGCAATCACACTACCTGCAAATCCGGCTCCGACAATTAAATAGTCAAACATTAAAACACCTCTAACTTTTGGTAATTGCTAATTGGTAATTCCTAATTAGAAAGTTAGTATCTTTGAGTATTAAGCCTCAAACTTTCTAACTTAACACCTTCACTCGGTCTTCTGATTTGGGTTTTCTGTCTGCGATCGCACTTTCGATCAATTGCAGCATTTCGCCCCAAGTATTGTCCCAAGAATTGTCTACTAAAAAAGCGTCTACCTCGCTCAGCCACTTGGTGCGAGCTTCCGAAGTTTCGCTCAAAATTTCTTCAGCAGCAGCAACGAATTCTGCAACATTGCTCGCAATCCGAACCAAGCCGTTTTCTCCGTAGGGGCGCACCACGTCGCGGATGGGAGTAGAAATCACCGGTTTGCCGGCAGCGAGGTATTCGGGAGTTTTCGTCGGACTAATAAACTTAGTCGATTCGTTAATCGCAAACGGCAGCATTGCTATATCCCATCCGCCCAGATACCCTGGCAGTTCTTGATAAGATTTGCCGCCCAGATAGTGGATGTTTGGGTGAGTTGGTAGAGTTGCCGGGTCAATTTTAACCACCGGGCCAATGATGACTAAATGCCAGTCCGGCCTCGCTTGGGCAATGCCCCCTAGCAGTTCGATATCCATGCGTTCGTCTATAACGCCAAAAAATCCCAAACGCGGGTGAGGAATGTCTTTTTGATCCGCCGGTGCTTCTGAAAGATTTCGGGCTGTAGCAAAGTGTTCTTTTTCGATGCTGCTGGGGAAAGCATGAATGTTTGGGTGCTGCTGCTGTTTCGCTTCGTACAGGCTGTGTCCGCCTGTAAATACGACGCTGGCCCGCTTTAAGAGTTGGGTTTCATTTGCTTTTAAATCCCGATGTGCACCGTGAAATGCTGACAGTTCGTCCATACAATCGTAGACTACAGCTAGCGGCTTTAAGTGGTTGGTAAAACTCACAGCCATGGGCGTGTAATACCAGAGAATATACTGGCTAATTTCTGCTGATTGAAAAAAGTCATCCAGCATGGCTTGCTGAGCAGTTTGTGCTGTTTGTTCGCTAATTCCTTCGCTAAGTTGCGGTACTATTACCCAGACTCCGGTTTCGTGGATGCTGACATCCAGCCGCCAGTCCCCCGACGCGGTGAAAACTGGTTCTTCTACGAAGAATACGCGGCGATTTTTAGCACAGCGGCTCAAGAGATGTTGCGGACGCTGATAGACGAAGTTCCACCGCAAATGAGACAAGCAAACTAAATCAGGTGCATCTAAAGCAGCAGCTTTTGATAAATTGGCGGCTGAGGGAGCGAATTGAGAGGGCGATTTGGCTGTATCTATTGAGGTAAATCGGATCTCCCATGCTCTACCGTTATTGTTATAATTCTTGTTTCCTGGTTTGTGTGGGGGGGACATAATTAGCCTCGGGAATTGGTAAATTAACAGCCGTCAGGGAATTTTGAGCTATGCAAAATTGTCAAGAGTATATCCTTCTCAGTAGTGTCTTACTGAAAGTGGCAAGCAGCTATCTGAGAATTTGTTTTGACTAGCAAGCGCCGCATTCATAGGGCAAAGCTAAGCATTTGCTTTGCTGCTTAAAAACACGCTTATCTGCTTTTTTCAGAATTGAAACAGGAGATAAGTTAATATTCTTATACTTGCTATTCTCGTTAAATCTAACCCAATTTTTCTGCCATTACTTCTATCTGAAGGATGACTTCGATATCAGAGCGTGCCTAGCTTGCACCCTTTGTTGAAAAGCGGTTAAAATGCCGATCGCTATTCTAAAATGACTCCTAACTCGCAGGTACCGGTTTATACCATTGAAGAATTGAAGAATTGAAAAGTTTAAGCATTTAAAAAATTAAAAATGGGGAATGACTGATTAATTAAGGGTTTGAAGCTTGCCTACCGCGGGATTGTTTTTTAACAGGGGTGAACGCTGAGTGAGTTTTATAGTTTTATTGGGAGATGAGAGAAAATTTGCGATTCCGTACCCTTCCGAAACGCACGGGCGTTCGGGATAGGTTAGGTTTACGAATTTTTGTGGTCGTTTGATTTGAAAAACCGCGCCTTTTTGAAACAGATTCGATCGCTGGTCTAGAACTTTTGTATCTTAATATACAATTTTTTTGAGAGGTTTCTGACTTCAGATAGATTTTAAAATAGTAGTTTATATATTAGCTGGAAACCCGCATCTGGCAGCCTTCTCAACAATACCGGAGAAACCGGGTAACAGCGACGAGAAATCTAGGATTTTACGCGAGTATGGAGCCAGAAACTAAGGTGACGAGATTGGTAATCTGGGCACGATGTTAAAGTCACGCCCAGAGTACAAATCTCAATCATCCCTGTGAGGACGGGTTCGTCAATATCTGCGTAAACCCGCGGCTAGAAGATAGCAGCGAGGTTAAAGTCGGTGGCTGTCAATTTTGGCGATTCCCCCTCCAAAGGCAAAATCTTGCACCATCGAACTCTTTAAGAAATCGTGGGGAAAACCCAATTCAATGGCGCTTACTTTGTCTAACTGCTGCATTTTTTCGGGGGTTAGTTCAAACTCCAAACAAGCGAGATTTTCCTGAAGCTGCGAGAGTTTCCGGGAACCGATAATCGGAATCACATCGATTGGTTGCTGGCGCAGCCAATTTAGGGCTACTTGAGAAGGAGGTTTACCAATTTCGGCTGCAATTTTACTAACTTCAGCAGCAATATTTAGGTCGCGTTCGCTAATTTTTCCAGATTCAGGTGAATTAAGCCGTTTAGTTTCGCCGGCCGTTTCTGCAATGTTGTATTTTCCTGTCAGCAAGCCACCTGCTAGGGGGCTCCAGGCTGTGACGCCAATATCGAAGGCTTTGGCCATTGGTAGCAAATCCCGTTCGGGAGTTCGCTCTTTTAAAGAATACTCGATTTGCAAGCCGATAAATGGTGTCCAACCGCGCAGGTTGGCGAGGGTATTTGAAGCAGAAATAATCCAAGCTGGCGTATCGGAAATGCCGATGTAGAGAATTTTGCCGGCGCGCACCAAATCGTCAAAGGCGCGCATCACTTCTTCGACGGGTGTTGTAAAATCCCAAACGTGCAGCCACAGCAAATCTATGTATTCAAGTTGCAGCCGCTTCAAACTTGCTTCTACTGCTTGTACCATATTTTTGCGGTGGTTGCCGAAACCGTTGATTTCACCATTTTTCATGTTGAGGCTGTATTTAGTAGCAACTACCCATTTTTCGCGATCGCCTGCGATGAAATCGCCGACATATTTTTCGCTGGTACCGTTGGTGTAGAGATTGGCGGTATCAAGGAAATTGCCGCCTGCTTCTGCAAAGGCGTCGAACATTTTACGGCTTTCGTCGTAAGAACCGCCCCAACCCCAGTCTTCCCCAAAAGTCATGGTTCCGAGGCAGATTTCAGAAACGCGAAGTCCGCTGTGACCTAGTAGTTTGTATCTCATTTCACCCATCCATTAGTTCGTGGCTGTTAACAGTCTAGATCGTGATTTTCCCAACTGTTGCGATCCGTGGTGGCTGGCTGGCTGGTGCGCTACGATTTTCGCGGTTCTCGATGTTGAATGGTTTGCTAAGTCAGCCAAAATGTCCTAGCTGGCGGGGCCCGCGGGCGATCGCCCTGGCATTTAGTCCAATCGGCCCGGGGCGGTCGATCGCCAATCGTGCGATCGGCTGACTGATGTATTTAGTATCACCTTGTTTTGCTTAAAAATACAGTAAATTAAGGTAGATTTCATCTATCTTAAGATAGGTTTTTTATTAAATAATTTTTCCAAAAAGATGTGGCTATTTATATCAGAAAACCAGAACGAGCTAGAAAAAATATATGTAGCTAAATTAACTTTTTAGCGTTATAGTAATTTACAGAATACAAAACCTAGGTGACTCACTTGGCTGACATCGTTGATACCGCCGTTTCGGCAGGCTCTTTTACAACCCTAGTTGCTGCCGTCCAAGCTGCTGGTTTAGTAGATACCCTCAAAGGCGCTGGCCCCTTCACAGTTTTTGCTCCTACAGACGAAGCTTTTGCTAAGCTTCCCGCAGGTACTGTAGAAGCACTGCTTAGTGACATTCCTAAGCTCACAAAAATCTTGACTTATCACGTCGTTGCTGGCAAAGTTATGGCTGCTGATGTAGTCAAGCTAACATCTGCCAAAACAGTTGAAGGTTCAGAAGTAAAAATTGATGCTTCCAATGGCGTCAAAATCAATGACTCTACTGTTACCGCAGCCGACGTTGCTGCTGATAACGGCGTCATCCACATCATAGATGCAGTCTTGCTTCCTGCGTAAGCACAGATTTAGATAGCATAAACTATCTTGAGGGCGGTGGCTGTTGTTAGCCACCGCCCTATTTTAGTGTATATTTCAGATTTAAATATTTTAGGCAATTCCATAATTAAAATTATTATAGAGCAGTGGTTTGAGAGTCGATCGCACTGGCGAACATCTGCCCCAAATTTGTCGCTGCTGGATTTACCGGGAAAACAGGTTCAACCCAGCGGGCTTTGTAGTCTGGGGCCCATTGGCGATTGATGGTAGATTCCATGCGGCCCAAGACCAATATTTAGCCCATAAACCGAGTTGATGAGGGCTGGGCTTAAGTAAGATAGAATGAGAAGCACAAGAAAAGTGCGATCGACATTATTTGACAGTTAAGCTATGGAATCTATAACCCAGTCCGAGACAGACAGAGCGATGGACGCTCCCAAACACGGCTTACCCGTTACCATCATTACAGGATTTCTCGGCAGCGGCAAAACAACCCTGCTCAACCACATCCTGACCAACCAGCAAGGTTTGAAAACAGCAGTTTTGGTCAATGAATTTGGCGAAATCGGCATTGACAACGAACTGATTGTCACCACCGACGACAACATGGTTGAGCTGAACAACGGCTGCATCTGTTGTACGATTAATGAAGATTTGGTGAATGCCGTTTACAAAGTTTTAGAACGTCAAGAAAATCTTGATTATCTAGTTGTCGAAACCACAGGGCTAGCTGACCCGCTGCCAGTAGCGATGACTTTTTTAGGCACAGAACTGCGCGATATGACCCGTCTAGATTCAATAGTTACAGTAGTAGACGCAGCCAACTACAGCTTAGATTTGTTCAACTCAGAAGCAGCTTACAATCAAATAGCTTACGGCGATATAATTATCCTCAACAAAACAGATTTGGTTGAAGAAGCAGATTTAGATTTGTTGGAAGTTAAGATTCGCGATGTCAAACAAGGTGCTAGAATTCTGCGAACAGTAAAATCGCAAGTTCCGTTACCGCTAGTCCTCAGCGTCGGATTGTTTGAATCTGACAAATATTTCCAATCTGAGGAAACTCATAGCAGTCACGACCATCACGATCATGACGACCACGCTCATCACGACCACGCTCATCACGACCATCACGACCACGCTCATCACGACCATCACGACCACGCTCATCACGACCATCACGACCATGACGACCACTCCCACCATTTAGAAAATGACGGATTTACCTCAATTTCTTTCCAAAGCGACAAGCCGTTTTCTCTGAGAAAATTTCAATATTTCTTAGACAACCAAATGCCAACAAACGTGTTTCGCGCCAAAGGGATTATGTGGTTTGAGGAAAGTCCGAAACGGCATATTTTTCACTTGAGCGGTAAGCGATTTTCGATGGATGACGACCAGTGGAAAGGTGAACCCAAAAACCAGCTTGTTCTGATCGGTCAGGGTTTGGATACCGAGACTTTGCGATCGCAAATCGAAAACTGTCTCTGTCTCCCTTCACCCAATCGCGGCAAAGGTTTTGGGAAAAACTAAAGAAGAGAAAATTAACCAGAGACATTTGGTTGCAAAAACCACTAATGGTTTGTAGTCAGGACTTTAGTCCTCTGATTGATGCGGACTAAAGTCCTCACTACAAACCGTTAGATATGGAAATATTTCTGATTTTAAATGCGAGTCATCATCCAGCGAGTCAAATCATCTCAAGTTCAAGTTAACGGTGAAATTGTCGGCAAAATCGGCTGCGGACTCAACTTGCTTGTCGGTATTGCGGACACAGACACCGAAGCAGAACTCGACTGGATGGCTCGCAAATGCCTAGATTTGCGTTTGTTTCCCGACTCGGCTAGCGACGCTGGCCGCTGGGACAAGTCCGTACAAGACATCGGCGGCGAGTTGCTGGTGGTCAGTCAGTTTACGCTCTACGGCGACTGTCGCGCCTGTCGGCGGCCTTCGTTCGATCGCTCTGCCGCCCCAGAAGCCGCCGAAAAACTTTATGAAAAATTTGTCGAAAAGTTGCGCCAGAGCGGCTTAAAAGTCGAAACAGGGCTGTTTGGAGCCACGATGCAAGTCTCTATAGATAATGACGGCCCAGCACTTTGGTGTTGGAGAGAGAAGCAGGGTGAATTGTTTGACAGGTCTCTGTGTACTTCTCTTCTCTTCCTTCGTGTCCTTTGCGTCTTCGCGGTTCGTTCAAAAAAATCCGTTGCGTCTTTTTAAAGCAAATTTCTAAATTCACCGGGTTTGACAACTGCTGGGGCGTAGCTTCAGAAGATAGTGCAGCTCTCTACACTCTGCCGGCTCTCAATTCCACAAATCTCCAACGCCCAAAACCACCTCACAGGGCCAGTTAGTAAATTGTCCACTCAACGGCTCCCGATCGCCCTCTATCCGAGGAGCGATCGCCCTGCGTAAATACAGCTCATAATGCTTGTATAGTAAGGCTTTAAGGGCAATAAAACCAATCTTCCACAACCAGTGCTTAGAATCAGATTCAGCAGCCAAAAACTGTTGCATGAGAGAGTGGAACACTGACATCACTGCGATTATCTCTACGAACCTATATTCAATGTATAGAGAGTTGAATCAGCACAGCAAGCGAAACCGCCAGCAACTGTTCTCCTCGCCCACTCTACGCTACTACCCGATAAACGCCATGACTATCAAAACTGCCACCAACACCGTCAACTGCCACACCGCTTCTAACCTCAACTTCTTGAGTGCCGCCTCCACCGAGCAAACCGCCGAAATCAATACAGTGTCGAGCATCGATGTCATGGCTTTAGCCCAATTCGCGCTCAAAGAATTGGAAGGATCGATGAAAAATTCCAGCCGCAGCGCTCAAACAGTGGCGATGCGGATTGCTAAGGAAGTCGAACGGATTTGCCAAAAAAGCGATCGCATCCAAATTTCCGGCGAAGTTGAAGCTTGGCAAATCACCTTGGCCGAGCACCGGTTGCAAAAAATCCTGCAATACTACAACCTCGGTTCCAAACAAGGCCGCGTCGAATTGCACTCTCACCTCGCGGCGATGATTTACCGCCACGTTGCTTCGTTCCGCTCTAACTTGAACTTCCAAGCTCGCTACAACATGATTGAAGACTTTTTGCAAGGCTTTTACATCGAAGCTTTGCGGGCCTTCCGCCGCGAACACCAACTGGATCTCAACTACACTCCTCGCACGCAGATTGAATTGGCTGAGTACATGGCTTTTACCGAACACTACGCCAAGCGTCAAATCGGCTTACCCGGCCGCAACCGCCAACGCCTGATCGTGCTTCGCGCTCAAGGATTTGCCAAGGGCCAACCTCCCGAAACTGCGATCGACATTGAAATGGCTGTAGAATCCGGCAAGGGAGAAGATGCAGAAATGTACAGCCGCTCTCCGGCGCTGCAACAAGTCCGCGAGCAAATGGTTTCGGAAACTGTCGATCCTGCTGATGCTGTGTTGCGCGATCGAGTAGTCGCTGAATTGATCACCTATCTCGAAGCCCAAAATCAGCCCGAATGCGTCAGCTACTTGACTTTGAAATTGCAAGACCTTTCGGCTTCCGAAATCGATCGCGTTCTCGGTTTGTCTGCTCGCCAGCGCGACTACTTGCAACAACGCTTTAAGTACCACGTCGAAAAATTTGCCCGCACTCAAAACTGGAAGCTCGTCCACGAATGGCTGGGTGCTGATGTCGATCAAAAACTGGGCATGAATTCCGACAAATGGGAAGCATTTCGCGCTCAACTGTCGCCCGAACAACAACAACTGTTAGCAATGAAGCGCAATCAAGAATGCGACAAGGCGATCGCCACCGCACTCAAATGCACCCCCAAACAAGTTCAAAAACGCTGGGCGCAGTTGTTGGATCTGGCTAGCCAGACTCGCAACAGCAGTCAAGCATAACGGGTGATCCAACATGAACGCAAGTGTTTTATTGAGATTGGAAAATGCGATCGGGTGCGGCACCGGAACCGGAATGCCCGCCCCGCAGTCCGCTCTCAACTCTACCAGCGCTGCTCAATTATTACCCAATTATCGCCACTTTCCGGCAAATTCAATTTATTAAAACAACATTATTTGTAATATCTTTTTTTCCCAGGTTATGCCTGGGAATTTGTTTTTATACCAAGTGAAAAAAACGTTGCTACCAAAAATAAATTAGAGGTTTTTACCTGTTCATCAAGAGGATGATTTCACCGACGTAGGGTGTGTCGCCACCAATAATTATCGGTATCAACCCAGATTAAGCGAGCGACGCACCTGACAATTCATCACGAGGATGATTTCACCGACGTAGGGTGTGTCGCCACCAATAATTATCGGTATCAACCCAGATTAAGCGAGCGACGCACCTGACAATTCATCACGAGGATGATTTCACCGAGGTAGGGTGTGTCGCCACCAATAATTATCGGTATCAACCCAGATTAAGCGAGGGACGCACCTGACAATTCATCACGAGAATGATTTCACCGACGTAGGGTGTGTCGCCACCAATAATTATCGGTATCAACCCAGATTAAGCGAGGGACGCACCTGACAATTCATCACGAGAATGATTTCACCGACGTAGGGTGTGTCGCCACCAATAATTATCGGTATCAACCCAGATTAAGCGAGGGACGCACCTGACAATTCATCACGAGGATGAATAACCAGGATTTGGTATAAGTGACGGTGCGTGAGTATCTAGTCTCCGACTGTGAATTTCAATATTTTTCCAACTCACCCTAGAAACAATATTTACAAATAAATAATATTTAACATTGCTTAGTGAATCAGGAATTGCTGACGGTTATAGTATTTTTGACATAGAACCAGAAAAATTTGATATACTGCCAAGATATCTCTGGTAACTAAAAAGCCTATAATCAACATGAAAGAGCAGCTCCAGTCAAGAGGTATTGGAAAATATATGTGTCTCACAGCAGGGGAGATCCTTCACCAAAACTACAAAATTATCAGCGAGTTAGGACATGGAGGGTTTGCAATTACCTACCTGGCTACGGATATCGACATACCCGAAGATAACCAGTGCGTTGTGAAGGAAATTCCTTTTCCTTCAGATCCGCGCGTTTTGGAGGACGCAACTAAGCGATTTCAAGATGAAGCTTGGGCTTTGTCTATTGTTGGCAATCACCCGTGCATTCCCAGATTATTTGCTTCTTTTATAGAAAACAACCATTTTTACTTAGTGCAAGAATACATTGAAGGACATTGGCTCAAGGAAGAACTGACTCCAGGTCAACAGTGGGAAGAGGAACGGGCGATCGCCTTGTTGCGGGAAATTTTGGAAATTTTAAAGTTCGTCCATGCAAAAAATATTATTCACCGCGATATTACACCTTCTAACTTAATTCGGCGCACAACAGATAAAAAAAATGTTTTAATTGATTTTGGGGCTGTCAAAGAAATAAGCACTTTGACGGCTGACTCAACAGGTAAAATATTCACATCGCAGGCGATCGGCACCAGCGGTTATATGTCTCCCGAACAATCAAACGGGCGTACTGCTCAGGCTTGTAATGATATTTACTCCCTAGGGAAGATCGTGATTCAAGCTCTCACCGGGAAGCATCCCACAGAGCTCAAACCCGACGACAATACAGGTGAAATTATCTGGTATCACTCCACGCCCGATCGCACTGGGCTACCAGTGAGTGATGGTATCAAAAATATTCTCGATCGGATGGTTCGCTACCACTATATATACCGATATCAATCTGTAACTGACGTTTTGCGTGACTTGGATGCGATCGGCACACCGCCACCGCCACCGCCACCGCCACAGCCACCGAAACCTCCATTGTCACCTCAACCTCCACTGTCACCCACATCTCCACGATCGCGCTGGCTCTGGATGCTGCTAGTGGCGGGAATTGTCGCAGGGGCGATCGTACTTTCAAGAGACACAATTATCCGAATAATTTTTCCACCACCACCACTTCGGGTAGAGGGTATCAGTTCCGGCGAAAAGCTACTAACATCTGCCCTTTGGTCAAAACAAAGAGGCATCAATGAGTTTGCCGAATTAAAGTATTCAGAAGCTTTAAAATTGCTCAAACAGTCCTGGCGAGAAGACCGCAGAGACCCAGAAACTTTAATTTACATCAACAATGCTCTGCTGGAGACAACAAAAGCAGAACATTACACGATCGCGATCGTTGTTCCCATCCGCAGAAATCCAGACGGTAGCATCATCAACGCCAATTTAGCCGAAGAACTGCTGCGCGGCATTGCTCAAGCTCAAACCGAAGTTAATTTAGGTCTTCTCACTGCGGATGACAGCAATAAAGATTTTCCCGGTCAAGGCTTTCTCGAACCAAAAGCTATTAAAGGCAAAGGTCTCAAAGTCATCATTGCTGATGACCGAAATATCATATCATACGCCAAAGAAAAAGCAAATTACCTAGTCACTCACCCAGATATTTTAGCAGTCATCGGACACTATACCAGCGACATGACAGTAGAAACAGTAGATATTTACAATCAAAATAAACTGGTCGCTATTTCTTCGGGAAGTACCACAGAAGAACTAACGCGCAAACCTCGAAAATTCTTCTTTCGGACAGCACCAACAACTACCATAGAAGCTGAAGGATTAGTAAATCAACTAATTACAGTCGGCGCCAAAAAAGTGGCAGTTTTTTACAATCCCAACAGTCCCTTTAGCGCTTCTTTATGGGAAGAATTAAAAAAACAATTTGAAGCGCAAGGAGGCTCAACTTCTAGAATCGGTAATTATTCCGACTTATCTAAAAATGATTTTAACGCCGAAGCAGCAATCAAAGAAGTTGAGAAATCTGGAAAAACAGCTATAGCTGTCATTCCCGACGGTCAAGTTACTAAGGCTGTCGAAAATGCGATCGACATGATTAAAGCTAACAACGATCGCAATTGGATTGTCGGGCCTTGGACGCTGTACGAACCGCGAACTTTAGAAGCAGCAAAACAGCTAAAATCCATTGAGAAACTCGGCATATCCGTGTTTTGGCATCCCACAACGAGTTTTGATAAAAAGTTTCCAGTCAACGCTGAAAAATTGTGGGGAGGCCCGGTTAATACTCGATCTGCCTTAACCTACGATGCCGCTAAAACCCTGATTAAAGGCTTAGAAATGCAGCCTGAACCTAGCAGGGAAGGAATGCAAAAAACCTTAGCCTCTCCTGGCTTTCAAGCTGACGGAGCCACGGGTATAATTGAGTTTGACTCGACGACGGGAAATCGGAAAAACCCTCCTAAACGAGTGGCGCACATTGTACCCTGTGCTAGAGAACAATCTGGCCTGACTTTTGTGCCGATAGAATTTCCGACAGCCGCCGCCGCAGGTTTAAAATGTGATTGATATAGCAGAAGTCAGAAGTCGGTAGTCAGTAGTCATTAGTCAGTAGTCATTAGTCATTAGTCATTAGTCATTAGTCATTAGTCAGTAGTCATTAGTCATTAGTCATTAGTCATGGAGAATAGGGAATGAAGAATTACTGAAAGCTATAATATTTTAGATATATAGCAGTTCTCAGAAAGATGACGCACCGGACTAATTAATCCCTCAATCCCTCAATCCCTCAATCCCCCAATCCCCCAATCTCAAATCTCAAATCTCAAATCTCAAATCTCAAATCAGAACCTGTACCTCACCTTTTTGAGAAAGGCTATACACCCAGACGCATTTGATATGTTGCCAAGCTGTATCTGGAATCGAAAAAGCGTATAATCAACATCAAAGACCGTAGCCTGTCAAGAGCTGTTGGAAAATCTATGTGTGTCAACTTAGGGCATATCCTGCACGAAAGCTACCAAATTATCGATCAGTTGGAATGCGGAGGGTGTGGGATAACCTACATTGCTAACGATCTCAGCAAGCCCGGAAATCCTGTGTGCGTTGTTAAAGAAATTCCTTTTCCCCAATCGAAAGATCCGCGCGTTTTGGAGATGGCAAGGAGGCGATTTGAAAGGGAAGCTAGCACTTTGCGCCGTCTCGGTAATCACCCCTGCATTCCCAAATTATTCGCTTGTTTTGAAGAAAACGACTATTTTTACTTGGTTCAAGAATACATTAAAGGATTTCCGCTCAGTCAAGAACTCGTTGCTAGTCAGCATTGGACGGAGAGAGAAACCGTTGCTTTTTTGCGGGAAGCTCTGGAAATATTACAGATTGTCCACAAAGAAAATATCGTGCACCGCGACATTAAACCTGCTAACTTAATCAGGCGCAAAAAAACTAAAAAACTTGTTTTAATTGATTTTGGAGCAGTCAAAGAAATTAGCAAGTTTACTGCTAACTCTACAGGTAAAATATTCACATCGGAGGCGATCGGCACCAGCGGTTATATGCCGGCCGAACAATCCGATACACGCTTGGAAGCGCAACCTTACAATGATATTTACGCGCTTGGAATTACCGCCATTCAAGCTATCACGGGGACAAGTCCCCAATATCTCCCCTCAAATCCCCCTACTGGCGATGTCATTTGGCATTACTCAACGTTCGATCGACCGGCGGTAAAAGTTAGCGACGGTTTCAAAGATATTTTAACTGGGATGGTGCGCTACCACTTTAATAACCGCTACCAATCTGTTGCTGATGTTTTGCGCGATTTAGACTCGATCGAACAGCCCGAAGATCCGCCATGCAACAAGCCTTGGTTTCGCCGACTGTTGTTAGGTTCTGTGGGAATTGCTGCATCGAATATCCTACTTTTAAACCCCAGAATTCTGTCACTAATCCCGATAACTTCAACCCAACCAACGCAGGCTGAAACCTCCCTAATTTCACCATCACCAGCACCCTCCGCAGATGGTATAAGTTATGGCGAAAAACTCCTAGTACAAACCTCCGCCCCTTGGTCAAAACAAAGGGGAATAAATGAATTTGCCGACAAAAATTATCCCGAAGCTTTAAAACAGTTCAAACAGTCCTGGCGGGAAGACCGCAAAGACCCCGAAACTTTAATTTACATGAACAATGCTCTGCTAGAGGCGATCGATGCAGAGTATTATACGATCGCAATTGTTGTTCCCATTCGCAGAAATCAGGACGGGACGGGAACTATAGTCAATGCAAGTTTAGCCGAAGAACTGCTGCGCGGTATTGGTCAAGCTCAAACCGAAGTTAATTTAGGTCTCCTTTCAACAAATAACAGCGAGCGAGATTTTCCAGGTCAAGGCTTGCTCGAAGCAAAATCGATAAAAGGCAAAGGTCTCAAAGTAATCATTGCTGACGACGCAAATATCAAATCCTACGCAGTTAAAAGGGCAAATTATCTGGTAGCTCAGCCCAAAATTCTAGCAGTCATTGGACACTACACCAGTGACATGACTGTAGAAACAGTAGATATTTACAATCAAAATAAACTGGTTCTTATTTCTCCAGGAGCCACGACAGAAGAACTGACGCGCCAACCTCGAAAATCCTTCTTTCGGACAGCTCCGACAACTAGCAGAGAAGCTCAAGCTTTAGTAAATCAACTAATTAAAGCCGGCGAGAAAAAAGCGGCAGTTTTTTACAATCCCAACAGTCCTTTCAGTGCTTCTTTGTGGGAAGAATTCAAAAAGCAATTTGAAGCTCAAGGAGGCGAGACATCTAGAATTAGTAATTATGACTTATCTAAAAATGATTTTAAGGCAGAAGCAGCAATAAGAGAAGTTGAGAAAGCAGGAAAAACGGCCATAGCGGTTTTTCCAGATGGTCAAGTCACTAATTCTCTAGAAAACGCGATCGATATGATTAAAATCAACGACGATCGCAATTGGATGGTCGGCCCTTCGACTCTGCACGATCCGAGAACTTTACAAGCAGTAAAACAGCTAAAGTCTGTTGAAAAACTCGCCGTATCCGTGTCTTGGCATCCGTCAATCAGTTTCGATCGAAAGTTTCCAGTCAATGCTGAAAAAATGTGGGGAGGCCCGATCAACACTGGATCGGCTTTAACCTACGATGCTGCAAAAACGCTAATTAAAGCCATAGAAATGCAGCCAGAACCTAGCCGGGAAGGAATGCAAAAAACCTTAGCCTCTCCTGGCTTTAAAGCTGACGGAGCCACCGGTATAATTGAGTTTGACTCGATGACTGGAAATCGGAAAAACCCTCCTCAAGCATTGGCACACATTGTTCCGTGTTCTAGAGAACAATTTGGTGTTACCTTTTTGCCGATCGAATTTCCCACCGCCCCCGCAGCCTTGAAGTGCGACTAAGGCTTTAGAGTACCTGTGAGTATCAGCCCTCAACATTTAAATAAAAAATTCGATATAGTTAACAAAGCTAGTTTTTTTTATAATAAGGCTTATGACGGTCAATCTCGCTGCCTCAACAAGTTCTAGCCTCAAACCAGAAGCCCAGAATATCTCGGGACTCAAACAAGTCTTGCAGACAATTGATGCCGATAGCTGTCCGGGTTCCTATAACTTCCATATGCACACAGTCTACTCGGACGGGCGATTGCAGCCAGAGAAGTTGATGGAACTAGCCATAGCAGGTGGTTTGAAAGGCTTAGCTATCACTGACCACCACACCGCCAAAGGCTACGCTCAAGCTCAAATTTGGCTGGATAATTGGAAATTAAACAATCCCGACAGGATTAGCACAGCACCGAGTCTTTGGACGGGTGCTGAAATTAATGCCGAATTGCTCAACAACGACGTACACATTCTCGCTTATGCCTTCGATCCGCAACATCCCAGTCTCACACCTTACTTGCGAGGTAAAGCTACTGAAGGTCAGGCTTTTTATTCCGCAGCCAGGGTAATTGAAGCGATTCAGGAAGCAGGAGGTTTAGCGGTTTTAGCACATCCTTGTCGGTATCGATCGATCGCAGATCAACTCATCCCAGAAGCAGCCCGTCTTGGCATTGACGGCGTAGAAATTTACTATGCTTACACTAATCCTAATCCTTGGAAACCAAGTCCGAAACAAACTGCTTTAGTCAAAGATTTAGCCCAAACCTATGGTTTGTTGGGAACTTGCGGAACAGATTCTCACGGCGTGAGTCTTCTAGTCCGAATTTAGATACTTTGGTAATTGGTAATTGGGAATTGGTAAACGGTGCGTGACATTCTACAGTCACAAGTCAGAAGTCAAAGGTTTCTCACTGTCGCACACCCTAAAACCCTGATTCCGAACTCCAACTGTCATCTGGTTGCGGAATCTGGGTTAAAATACAACTATCCAAATATTCAACACAGCGAGTCAGTAAAGCCGTGCCTGCTAAAGATATCTTTCACGAAGTTGTTAAAACCGCTCTCCAGAAAGACGGATGGCAGATTACTCACGATCCATACAACTTACAAGCAGGATCTTTAGAACTTTACATCGATTTGGGTGCCGAAAAAGTGCTGGCAGCCCAAAAAGACGGACAGAAAATTGCCGTTGAAATCAAAAGCTTTATTGGGCCATCCAAAATCTCTCAATTTTATACAGCTTTAGGACAATTTATTAGTTATCGAGCGGCTTTAGAAATACAGGAAGTTGACCGAATTTTATACCTAGCAGTACCCAATAACGTCTACGATAGTTTTTTTACAACGGGGTTTATCCGGTCTTTGGTTCAACAAAATCAAATCCATTTGATTATTTATAATACAGAGCAGGAGGCGATCGCACAATGGCAAATGTAGACATTTACCGGCAGCACATCCAAAATCTGCTCTCCCAACACGCCAGTCTGGTTTGGGATGAGCGCATTCAAGCTCAAACTATCTTTGATACCGATCGCGATCATTATCAATTGCTGTATGTGGGCTGGCGCAATCAGCATCGGATTTATGGCCCTGTTTTGCACTTGGATATTATAGATGATAAAATCTGGATTCAGCAGGATGGCACTGAAGTCGGTATTGCCAATGAACTTGTTGAATTGGGAGTTCCTAAACAAGATATTATACTGGCTTTTGACCCTCCTAACCTGCGACATTTAACTGAATTTGCAGTAGGATAAATTATATTTTATATCATGTCCGGTCGAATGATTTTACTAAGATTGGTTTGTAGTGAGGACTTCAGTCCTTCTTGGATGCGGACTAAAGTCCTCACTACGAACCTTTTGGCTTTTGACCCTCCTAACCTGCGACATTTAACTGAATTTGCAGTAGGATAAATTACGTTTTATATCATGTCCGGTCGAATGATTATACTAAGATTGGTTTGTAGTGAGGACTTCAGTCCTTCTTGGATGCGGACTAAAGTCCTCACTACGAACCTTTTGTATTGCGAGTAATTGACCGGATGGCATATTATATGATTTATAAAAATTCGTGCAATAAAATAATTATTAAGCGGAATGAAACGGAGGTTGTTTTACCCGCCCGATGTGTAAGGTGCGTCGCTATGAGATTGTTGATTAAATTTAGGGATTTTTAGTAGCGACACACCCTACGAATACTTTGGTAATTGGTAATTGGTAATTGTTTCCAATGACTACTGCTTTCGGAGTCAACTGTCAACTGTCAACGGAGTTTTTTTTGCCCACCTCATGTGTAAGGTGCGTCGCTATGAGATTGTCGATTAAATTTAGAGATTTTCAGTAGCGACACACCCTACGAATAGTTTGGTAATTGCTTCCAATGACTGTCAACTATCAACTGTCAACTGTCAACTGTCAACTGACTAACGTTCAGGGAAAAGCTGACAAGCCCTGATAGTTGGCTGATTTGCCCAATCTAAGCGAGAAGTGCCAAATCGATCCATCCAACCTTCCAAATAAGCTCGATTAGCCTTTTTTTCCTCAGGATCGGAGGTATTCATGGGATGAGGTGCTAAACCGAAAATAGTCGCTGTCGTTACGCAAAACATTGACTTCTGAAAACTCTGGCAAATTTGCACCCGCAAATCATCTTCGCCGCGACAGCTAGTGCGGTAAACTTCGTGCAAATAATCGGGTAGAAAATGCCGCATATCTTGCATTAATTGAGTGGGCGGAATCCCTGCACCTCCGATGGGTAAAGGATCTGCAAACAAAGCCCCGTAGCTAAATTCTTTTTGTTCTTCTGGGATTTGATGGGCTTGGGCGTTGTAGGAAACTGTGCCAAAAAAAGCTGTTCCTCGAAAGAAAACTGCTTCTACATAAGGTACTGCTACATCTGGTAAAAATGTCAAGTTGGCCGATGCGGGCAGGATATCGTAAACTTCACCCCGAATCTTGACGCTGTAGGTGATTGGTAAAGCGGCGGCGCTTACTAAACCGGCTAAGACAAAATCTACTATCTCTGCGATCGACTTAATTGTACCGGCTTCGTAGCGATCGGACAAATCGATAAACAAATCGCTCATTATTCGCCAAAATTGACCTAAACCCGTGTAGTAAGCCAACATCCGCACTTGTTCTGGCAAAAACTCCGGGAATGCTTTGTGGAGTCCCTGCATCAAAAAGTTGCCTTTTAGTTTAGCTGCGATCGCCTTTTCGGCTAAACTGCTAAATTCGGGAGAATCCACATAACTATCCAAACCGCCGCCGCCGTGCCAAAGCATGGTTCTCATGCAATACTCAGCATACTCAAAATTAATGCGATCGTGCCACAAATAGCGCATTAATTTTGGCGCAGTCACTTCTCCATTAAAATATTTGAAAAATGGGAAAAGCACTAAAAATTGTTCTTCAGCGATGTAGTTGAGATTGCGGGAATAGGCATCGAGAACTATAGCATAACTTTTGAGGACTCCGACCACTTCTACTACATTTTCGGTAGATTCTGGCAGCAAAGCTTTGCCTGATTCTAAGATGTCAATGTAGGCGGACAGAGGGTGGGAAGACGGTTTTAATACGGTACTTGTCATGTGATGTGAACCTTAATTGAATAACTATGTTTATTGCCAAAAAAATCTGAATTATGAGCAATGTTTGTAGTAAGGACTTTAGTCCTCAGAAGTTGATCAGGACTAAAGTCCTCACTACAAACCTCTGGAAGATATTACTCTAAGTTTTGAGCAAGTTGTTGAACTTGCGGCGGCACAGCCGATACTAAACCGATCGCAGTTTTTTCGCTCAAAGCCACTAAAACAGCGGGCTGCACTCCCATGACGGCGATGATTACTGCTAAAACTAGCGAAGGAATGCGATCGCCCCAGCGGACTTGTGGCAAATTCACCACCAAATCGGAAAGGCGGCCGAAAAAGGCGCGGTTGACCATAATTAAAAAGTAGATTGAAGTTAAACCAGTCCCAATCATGCAAAGCAAAGTTTGCACGGGAAACACTGGCAAACTGCCCCTAAATATCAAGAATTCAGCAATAAATCCGGACAACCCTGGAATGCCGGCACTCGCCATTACGCCGACGATCATTAAACTGCCAATTACTGGCAAACCGCGATCGGGATTGAATAAACCTTTGAGCACATCTATGTTGCGGCTGCCGGATTTTTTGTAGACAATACCGACACTCAAAAATAGTAGCCCTGAGATTAAACCGTGGCTAACCATTTGCAACACAGTTCCCATCATACTGATTGGAGTTGCTGCGGCGCTAGCTAGCAAAATGTAGCCCATGTGAGCGATCGAACTGTAAGCTACAATTTTTTTCATGTCTTTTTGGGCGATCGCGCAACTAGCCCCATAAAGCACGCTTACCACCGCCCAACTCGCCAACCAAGGCGCAGCCACCGCCCACGCATCGGGAAATAAACCTAAACCAAAGCGCAGCATCCCGTAAGTTCCCAGCTTCAACAGCACCCCCGCCAGCAGCACCGAAACCGGAGTCGAAGCTTCTACGTGAGCATCCGGCAGCCAAGTATGAAAAGGCACTAATGGAATTTTGATACCAAAGGCCAGCAATATCCCAGCCAGCAACACAATTTGTCTTACCAAAGGTAATGGCGAGCCTCCTTGTAAATGCGATTCACCAGCAGCACCAACCATATCAAAACTAGAAGCACCGCTCACCCAAACTACTCCCAAGAAAGTAGCCAGTAAAACAATTCCTGAAAATGCAGTATAGATTAAAAACTTAGTAGCAGCATAGCCCCGGCGCTCGCCTCCCCAAATTGCAATCAACAGGTAAAGCGGAATTAGTTCTACCTCGAAAAAGAGGAAAAATAGCAGCAAATTTTGAGATAAGAAAGCTCCTGTGACGCCGCCAGTAATTAACAGCATCAAAGAATAATAAAGTCGAGGTCTGCGGATTGCCTCATCCGTAGCGTAAATCGCTACTCCTGTCAGTAGGGTATTTAAAATTACCAAAGGCAGAGACAAACCATCAACGCCGAGATTGTAATTAAATCCCAAATCATCGATCCAAGGAATAAATTCCGAAAACTGTAACTGACTGGTACTGGCATCAAACTGAGCTGCCACAATCACCGATAAAATAAAAGTTACACTCGCAATGGCGATCGCGAAATTCCGAACTATTTTAGAACTTACCGCACTGGGCCAAAACCCAATCAAAGCGGCGGCAAACATTGGTATCCAAATTAAAGCACTGAGCATCAATTAAAATTTTCCCTTGTTACACAGCTTTCAGAACTATATTTAAGATTAACGCAAACCAACTGAATAAAAAAGCGATCGGCTGATTTTATTGTTAAAAAAGCACAGTCATCATATATCTCTTGCAAAAGTCTTTTTAATCAAATTTAGGAACGGGCTCTGGGGCCCGTTCCTAACTATTTTGGCAAGAGGTCTAGTTTACAGTCCGACAGCCGAGCCAATTGTATTGACAGACGGCGACATGATTTCAATTCCAGAACTTTTACCCGGTTGGGAAGTTCCGGTTGCAGAATTGTGGCCGATCGACTTTGAATAAAATTAGAGGAAGAACCAGACAAACCCAAAACAATTCATCTGCGTACCCTTCGGGAAGGCTTCGCCTACATCCCCGTTCATCCGCCAACATCTGCGGTTCAGAACTGCCAAATAATCAATCCCAGCAACGCAGCAACTCCGCCGGCAATAGTCAATACATAAAACTGCGATTGACCTGTGCCGCTGTACTTCAAACCTTCGCCACTGAAAATTGTGGCAAAACCGAACAAATTCACCACCCCGTCTACTACATATTTGTCAGTCCAAGCGCTGACTTTCGCAATAGAAGCCACGGCCCAAACCACAGTTAAGCGGTAAACTCGATCGATATAAAAGTCGTAAGCAAACAAATCCTGCACCGCCGGAAACGGCAGCCGTACCGGTCGAGGTAAAACGTCGTACCAATAAATCGCCACCCCAACCGCAACCCCAATCAAGCCAGATAAGACCAACAGGGGAATATCCAGAGTCTTCAACAGTAAATTTAAACTATCAAAATCCCCAGTTTCCGCCCAAGGCCCAGTCCAACTAATTAACAGTTGCCATTTCTGCAATGTCCAAGGCACTAACAACCCAATCACCGTCAAAATTACCATCGGTAATGCCATCGGCCAACCGACTTCGGGAGCTCTGCGAGTTTTGGGCTGCGGTTTTCCGGCAAATACTAAGGCGAATACGCGAGTTAAATTGAGCGCCGTCAAACCGTTAACTAACAGCAGCACAGCTACTAACCACAAGGGCACTGTCCAAAAACCGTTCAGCCACCGTCGCATCACCCAAAAGTTGCCCATCGGTAATAGGGCTACCATGCCCGCAGCGCCTACTAAATAAGCCATTGTCGTGGCGGGCATTTTTGACCACAACCCACCCATTTCTGTTAAATCTTGAGTGTTGGTGGTGACAATTACTGAGCCTATGCTCATGAATAATAGTGCTTTGGCGATCGAGTGCGCGAACAGCAACAGCAATGCAATGTCAACGTGATTCTGTCCCACCGCGATAAACACTAAACCCATAGAAGCGCTGGTAGAATGCGATAGTGTTCTTTTGATGTCGATTTGGGCGATCGCCACCAACGAAGCCCCAACAGCCGTCACCGCACCCAACACCACCAGCACCATACCAGTCACTGGTGACAGAGCCAAAACAGGCTGAAGTTTAATTAAAACATAAGCGCCAGCGCCCACAACCACCGTATTCCGCATAATCGAAGCCGGGTTGGGCCCTTCCATCGCTTCGTCGAGCCACAAGTGAAACGGAAATTGAGCGCACTTGGCTGTCGGTGCGGCGATTAAAGCCAAGCCTAAAAGAGTCGCAACTAAAGGAGACAAAGTTGCTGTTTCCGCCCATTCTTCTAAATCGGAAAAATTCAAACTGCCGGCTAAAGTTGAAAGCGTCACTACTCCCATCAGCAGCGGCACGTCTCCTACACGTTTGGTTAAAAACGCATCTCTAGCCGCCGTCACTACCAGCGGTTGAGCGTACCAAAACCCGACTAGCAAATAAGTTGAGAGTGTCAGCACTTCGAGCAAACCGTAAGTTAGCAGCAGCGAATCGCTAATCGCAATCCCGCTAATTGCTGCTTCAAAAAAACCGAGCAGCCCAAAAAATCGAGCTAGCGCCCAGTCTTTTTCCATGTAGCCCAGCGCGTAAATTTGTGCTAGCAAACTCAGAATTGTTACTAACTCCATTGCTCCGACGCTGGTAGTTGAGATTTCTATGGCAAAAGACAAATCTAAATCTGCTGCTTGCACCCAGTGTACGAGCAACTGTTGCGGGGGTCTATCCCAAGTTGCTGCAAAAATAACCGATCCGTGGATGAAAGCCAACACAGTCATCAGCAAATTGAAGTAAGCTGCGGGTCTGGGCCCTGTGGTGCGAACAGTTCCTGTAGACCAAGGCAAAGTTAGAATGGCGCCTATTAAGCCATATAAAGGTACCCACCAACAGACTTGGAGGAGAAATTCTGTCATTTAATTTATCCCTTAAACTTGAAATTACTGGCTGCCTTTATACAAAAGCAGTTCCGGGCGATCGCGCCACACCGTAAAAATTTGACTAAACCCGATCGTATAGTTTTGGCAAAATAATTTGCACCCAAAATTCACTATACATTAAAGCATCAAAACTTAGTATTCTCCGAATAGCAAATTACAGGCTGCTGGGGGTCGGCACTCAAAAAAAAAAGCCCGCATATCGCCAAGACTGCCTTTTTTGCCCGTTTATCTGCGATCCCCCCTTGGAAATCCCGAATTTTCGCGACACCGAGATCCTACCCATCAGCCACCGAACTCTAGTTTACAGGTATTTGTACTCACTTGACGGCCCGATCGCAGTCCGCATCTACTCCTCTATATATTAAGATTATTAAATAAATATTAAATTATTATAAGTAACATAAAAAATTTTAATTTTTGTTATTAAACATTATGATGTTAGTTTATATTGTCAAGGTAGACAGCTTCCCCTATTCTATAAGGATAGGAAGCTTTAGACTGCATTCCTAAATAATGTGGGCCTCCCCGTCCAAATTTTTAGATTTCTCAAAGATTTGTTACGGTAATTCCGCTAATCCTCAACTTGGAGATTCAAAAATGTCAATTGCCGTGGGAATGATTGAGACAAAAGGTTTTCCCGCTGTTGTGGAAGCTGCCGACGCTATGGTTAAAGCTGCTCGCGTTACCCTCGTGGGCTATGAAAAAATCGGCAGCGCTCGCGTCACCGTAATTGTGCGCGGCAACGTGTCGGAAGTCCAAGCCTCAGTTGCAGCAGGAGTGGAATCCGTCAAGCGGGTGAACGGCGGAGAAGTCGTCTCTACCCACATCATCGCTCGCCCCCACGAAAACCTAGAATACGTTCTACCAATTCGTTATACAGAAGCAGTAGAGCAGTTCCGAGGCTACTAAGTTCTTAGCGCGCTGAAAATTCGTTTGACGAAACGTTTGACGAAAAGCAGCGCGATCGTCAAAAATTAACAGTTTAGTTCCCCAAATATTCAATTAGGAGTAAAACCAATGGCAATTGCAGTTGGCATGATCGAAACCTTAGGCTTCCCCGCAGTAGTAGAAGCCGCTGACGCGATGGTCAAAGCAGCCCGCGTCACCTTGGTAGGATACGAAAAAATCGGTAGCGCTCGCGTTACTGTCATTGTAAGAGGAGATGTCTCGGAAGTGCAAGCTTCCGTCGCCGCCGGAGTAGAGTCAGTGAAGCGCGTTAACGGCGGACAAGTGATGTCCACCCACATTATCGCCCGCCCTCACGAAAACTTGGAATACGTGCTACCCATTCGCTACACCGAAGCTGTAGAACAGTTCCGCGAAGGCGTCAGCGGCATTCGCCCTCTCAACAGATCTTAAGATAGGCCCGAGGCTGTTAGGGGCGTTTGGTAATTAAAAATTAAAAATCAAAAATTAAAAATCGCGATGTTTTTGATTTAGCATTTTTAATTTTTAATTGAGGTGGGCATGGGATATTGGTTATTAGTCACGACTCATTAGTCATTAGTCATTAGTCATTAGTCATTAGTCATTAGACGAAAAACTCTAAAAAGAAGACGTGGGAATGAATAAAGCTAATTAAAAAAAGACAAATGACGGTGTAAAAATGACAAGTGCCAATTACCAATTACCTATTAGCTAAAATGCAAATGGCCAAAGTTCTCGGGACAGTTGTCAGTACCCAAAAAGAGCCGACGCTCAGAGGATCGAAATTTCTACTGCTGCAATTCATCAATGAGGAAGGTTCGCCAGTTCCCGGCTATGAAGTAGCCGCTGACTGTGTGGGCGCTGGTATAGATGAGTGGGTTTTAGTCACCCGCGGCAGCGCAGCCCGGATCGCGCCTGGGAGCGAAAATCGTCCGATCGATGCTCTAGTAGTAGGCATTATAGATACTGTCAATGTAGAAAATCGCCTCATTTACAGTAAAAAAGACGACCCGTACCGCTAGTTGGCAGTTGACAGTTGACAGTTGACAGTTGACAGTGAACAGTGAACAGCTAACAACTAACAGCTAACAGCTAACAGCTAACAGTGAACAGTTGACAGTGAACAGTGAACAACTAACAAAAAAAATTTTCAGTTTGAGGAGAACTTAATTTATGGCAGTCCGCAACATTGCGGCTCCCCCGACGCCTTGGTCGAAAAACTTGGCTGAGCCCAAAATTCACGAAACCGCCTACGTACATTCCTTTTCTAACATTATTGGGGATGTGCATATCGGTTCAAATGTGATGATTGCCCCCGGGACATCTATCCGCGCCGATGAAGGCACTCCGTTTTATATCGGAGCAGGAAGCAACATTCAAGACGGAGTAGTGATTCACGGCCTAGAACAAGGCCGAGTCACAGGAGATGACGACAAATCTTATTCCGTATGGGTGGGGAAAAATACTTCCCTCACCCACATGAGTTTAATTCACGGGCCGGCCTACGTGGGCGACGATTGCTTTATCGGCTTTCGCTCTACGGTGTTCAACGCCAGAGTAGGAAATGGCTGCATTGTGATGATGCACGTATTAATTCAAGATGTGGAGATTCCCCCCGGTAAGTACATACCTTCGGGAGCCATCATCACAAATCAGCAGCAAGCCGATCGCCTGCCTGATGTTCAAGATTCAGATGTTAAATTTGCGACCCACGTCATAGGAATCAATGACGCTCTAAGAGCCGGTTATCGCTGCGCTGACAACATCGCTTGTCTAGCACCAATTCGCAACGAGCAAGCTAAAAACTCAAATATCACTCAAATGACTTATTCTACCCAAACCGGCACCCAATTGAGTTCTTCTCTAGCCGATAGCATCCGTAATTTACTAGCCCAAGGATACAGCGTAGGAGCAGAACACGCCGACGCCCGCCGCTTCCGCACAGGTTCTTGGCGCACTTGCGGCCCAATTTCCTCAACTCGCGACTCAGAAGTAATCGCTGCTTTGTCAGCCTGCATGGCCGATCACCAAGGCGAATACGTCCGCTTGATCGGAATTGACACCAAAGCCAAGCGCCGCGTACTAGAAGAAATCGTCCAAAGACCGGGAGACAACGGCTCTAACGGTTCTAACGGCGCTAAAACTCACCAATCAAACGGTAACGGTAAAGTTGCACAAGGTTCCGGGTCAAACGGCAAATTGAGCGACGCCACAGTGGCTCAGATTCGCGGCTTGCTAGCTCAAGGCTATAAGGTGGGAACTGAACACGCTGACGCCCGCCGCTTCCGCACTGGTTCTTGGCAAAGCGGGGCTTCGCTGCAAGTTAGAAATGAATCTGAGGCGATCGCCGCTTTGGAATCTGTGATGAACCAACATACAGGCGAATACGTGCGCTTAATCGGGATTGACTCGAAAGCCAAGCGTCGCGTAGTTGAAGAAATTATTCAACGCCCCGACGGCCCGGTTGCTGAATCGGCTAAGCCAGCCGCAACATCTGGATTCAAAGCAGCTTCGACTGGTTCGGCTGGTAGCGGCAAGTTGACCGGCAAGACGATCGACCAAATCCGCAACCTGCTTTCCCAAGGCTACAAAATTGGCACGGAACACGCCGACGTTCGCCGTTTCCGCACCGGTTCTTGGAGCAGTTGCGCCCCGATATCATCTACCCGCGAATCCGAAGTAATTTCGGCTCTCGAAGGCTGCATGACACAACACAGCGGCGACTACGTTCGCTTGCTCGGTATCGACTCCAAAGCCAAGCGCCGCGTGCTCGAAGAAATTATCCAACGACCTTAATTTGTCAGGTAATTAGCTGGTTTCTCCCGTTAAGTTCTGGCATTGGGCTGGCGGGAGAATTGGCAGCGGATGCAAGTTAGATTTTAGATAGTTAGAAGCCTCGATTGAGAACTTTTGGTCAAAATTTAGGATTTTCACGAAACAACAGAGAAAATCTTAAAGCATGAACAGGACTTAGGTAAAAAGTGGTTTGATTCCTTACTGATGCGGTGTGATTCGCTTTACGTATAGCAATCACAAACATGAGATACGATTGGCGATCGGCAATCGGCAATCAATCCGGAAAAATATTGTGTTTCAAAAGCTGTGTCAGGCCAATTACCCATTGCCCATTACCAGACATACCTAATCTTTTTGATAATTGGCTATAAAAAGGTAATGTATAAGTCCATATCGAGCTTTTCATTATTAGTAAATAATCGTTTATAAATTGATTAAATAGAATTAGTCATTCTATAAAGCGATAAATTAAAGTCGTTTTATCTAAAAAAAAAGCTCATTTCAAGGTGAAGTTGAATGTATTTATCGCCACTGCAATTAAGTAGCAACTCTCAGATTTTTCTGAGTGGCGATGTAGTTGTGAATGAAGGTGCTGCGATCGCCCCTGGAGCCATCCTCCAAGCAGATCCGGGTAGCCGGCTCTCGATCGCCGCCGGTGCGTGCATCGGTATGGGAGTTATCCTTCACGCCCGCGAAGGTACTCTCGAAATCGCAGCGGGCGCGATTCTGGGTGCAGGCGTGCTGGTAGTAGGTGCGGGGACGATCGGGGCCAATGCCTGTATTGGTGCGGGAACGACGCTGATTAATCCTGCGATCGACCAAATGCAAATTTTGCCAGCAGGTTCTCTGATCGGAGATACCAGCCGTCAAGTCGCAGCAGAACCAACCGCAGAAGCCGAAACCTCTGCACCGGAAACCCCCGCAGCCGCAGCGCCAGCAGTTGAGCCGCCAGCCGATCGCGCGATCGACCCGCCAGCACCCGCCCAAACACAGCCTCCGACACCGCCGGAGACAGCCCCAGATCCGCCGCCAGAAACGGCCGCCAATCCGCCTCCGCCACCACGGGAAGTGCCAACTATTCTCTACGGCCAAGCTCATATCAATCAGTTGCTGGGGACGCTGTTTCCGCACCGACAAGCTTTTAATCGATCGCAGGAAAACGGTCACACACCCTCGGGCGGCACGGGATAGAGGTCAGTCGATTTTAGATTTTAGATTTTAGATTTTAGATTTATTCTACAGATAAATCTGAGACGTTAAAATTTTGTCTAAATTTTGGGGTTCGACCCTCAGGAGTGTCAAGGGCTTGTATTAACAATGTTGGGGCGTGGTAATTTCGGCAAAAGGCAGCTATGCTGAAGGCAGAAAGATCGAAAATCAATAGGTAATCTCATATTATTGGTAGCTCAACAATTTTTAAGGCTTTGCAGCAGAAATCTGTGTCTTGCACGTCGTGCAGTCTGTCTTCTCATCTGAGACACTAAAACTATCAACAAATTTTTATTTTTGGAAGTTTCTAAGGGTAATAGAAGATGGACGGACAAATAGATCGTAACAGCAGTCAGTCAGGGCGATCGCAGCATCAGGAATACTTCAAAGACACTGCTTTGGGTTTGGTATCTACCAAGAGTTTTCCGGCAATTGTCGGGACTGCTGACATGATGCTGAAGTCGGCAGGGGTCATTTTAGTAGGGTACGAGAAAATTGGTTCCGGTCACTGTACCGCGATCGTCCGCGGGCGCATTTCCGACGTGCGTTTGGCTGTGGAAGCAGGAGCTCAGACAGCCGAACAGTTCGGACAGTTTGTTTCTAAGCTGGTGATTCCTCGGCCTTTGGCTAACTTGGAAGTAGTTTTGCCGATCGGCTTTCGCCTAACTCAACTGTCGGAAAGTGGCAGTTATTCTCGACTGAGCAATCAGGCGATCGGTTTGCTCGAAACGCGGGGATTTCCGGCAATGGTCGGTGCTTGCGATGCTATGCTCAAATCCGCCGACGTACACTTGGCCGCCTACGAGAAAATTGGCGCCGGTTTGTGCACGGCAATTATTCGCGGCGCAGTCGCAGATGTCGCAGTAGCCGTAGAAGCGGGGATGTACGAAGCTGAGCGCATTGGCGAATTGAACGCGGTGATGGTAATTCCCAGGCCTTTGGAAGATTTGGAACAAACTTTGCCGCTGGCGAGTTGCTGGATAGAACAGCGCACACCTGTGAGGGTGCCTATCTCTGTTCAGGAAAAGGAAAAAGAATTGATCGAACTCCCAGATTTGGAGAAATTGAGAGTTTATGTGGAAGAGGAAATCAATCGGTAAATCGAGAATTGGTAATGGGTAATCTGGAATTACGCAATCAAAGTTTGTAGACACTTGTTGCGGGAAATACTGAGACCAAGTTTGACGAACGAGATATAAATTTTACTGCTGCGGAGTACGTGCAGTGATTTGTACCCTGGTAACTGCGTCAAGCTTAATTTGGCGTTAGAGCCGATCGCACAGGCATCGAGAGACGCAAACCACTAACGAAAACTGGATTTTAGAGCGAAAGTCGATCGGGTAAAAAATCAAACTCAGGAAGTAAGTTCAGCCGATATATAGGCTCTTTCAACAGGATTTAACTGCTGTTAAAATAAACCTAAAATCCTGTTTGCGGTAGATTTCCTAGAATCAGTAAAGAGTTACTCTTGGTGCAGGTGGAGGCTCTTTGAACAAATTAACTCTTGTCGAACTCAACACAGAGTGCAAAGGAATCAATCGAGAATCAAAAAAATCCTGAAAGTTGACTTATGAACATCAAGCATTTTTACAAACGCGGTTTACACAGCGCCAAAAAAGGAAACTACGAAGCCGCACTTGAGGACTTCGATCAGATACTGCAAGTCAATCCCGCCGATGCCAAAGCCTATAACAATCGCGGTTTAGTCTACTATTACATGAAAGACTACCAAAAGGCGATCGCAGATCTCAGTCAAGCACTAGACATCAATCCTAATTTGTTCGAGGCCTACTTGAATCGAGGAAATGCTTGGCGCCACCTCGGAGAAAACGACAAAGCCATCGACGATCTCAACTGCGCTTTAGCAAGCAAGCCTGACAGTCACGCTATCTACAACAACCGGGGACTGGTACTTGCTAATTTAGGACATTACGAAGAAGCAATAGAAGACTACAATCGAGCTCTCTCTATCAATTCCCAAAATTATAAAACCTATTACAACCGAGGGCGAGCTTTCTACCTGTTGGGAGAAAAAGAGGCAGCCACCGAGAACTTTAACGAAACGCTGCGGTTGAATCCCAGATATATCAAAGCTTACATAAATCGCGGTCTCTCTTACCACCAATTAGGAGACAACACGCAGGCGATCGCCGATTACAACACAGCACTCGGCATCGACCCAAACAATGTTTATGCGTATTATAACAGAGGTTGCGTTCGCTATAAATTAAAACAAATGCAGCTAGCAATTGAAGACTTTAATAAAGCAGTGCAACTCGATCCTAACTACGTTAAAGCTTATCTCAATCGGGGTTTAGCGCTGTACAAAATGGGAGATATTGCGACCGCAAATAGGGATTTTTACCACGTCATGTGCATCAATGCTGAAGCTTATTTGTACTACCAGGCTCAGCGCTGCACGCCTGATATCAATTCTTATTTCAAAGAAGCGCCACAGATGGAACTGAATAATGCTGTAGAATACTACAACACCACCTTAAATACGATGTCAACTTCTTTAAGTTCCGCAGCATTGAATGCGATTTGGAATCAAGAAGATTTGGAAAACAGAGACTCGATTATCTGTGAAGGTGAATTTCTCAATGAGTAAATTGGTCATTGGTCATTGGTCATTGGTCATTGGTCATTTGTCATTGGTCATCTCGCCGAAGAGCGAAGTCGAAGGGTGGTCATTAGTCAGCAGTTATTAAGTAAGTAATCGGAAAAAATAAAACCTCAAAAACCCAGTTTCTTTGTAGATTTGTGAATCCTCGCAAAATCTCGTAGAAACCGGGTTTTTAGCCCCCTATGCGTAAGCCTTGGAAATGTTGGAAGTGTTGACAAAAAGGTAAGGATTCAGGTCAAAAAAAGTTCATCCAGAGCCGAGAAATATGGTAATGTAGTCAGATGAGTGAAAAAGCAGAGTTATTAGCACTAAAAATGGAAGTTGAGCAGTTAAGCCGTGAAGAACTGG